>JBEPXR010000075.1:0-7335 GCA_041641775.1 Desulfobia sp.
CCGCTTTGAGCGGTTCCACCCGCTCCAGATGAACCAGGGCTGGATGAGCCTTATCGGCCACGGGAATGCCGCCGCTTGTGTCTATTAGGTGGGGATAGAGTTTGAGTTTTTCCTCCCATGGGGCGGTGTCGTCAAAGACCGCCATCTGGCGCTCGCCTACGACCACCAGTTTCTGTTCCTTGAAGGGATGGAGCCAGGAGACGAAGATGTGGGACCGGATGCCCGAGGAGAAGTTGAGCAGGGTTACCGTGGTATCGGCGACCTCATGGTGGAGGAAATTGCCGCCCTGGGCCCTCACCGATTCGGGGATCTCGCCGGTCAGCCCCAGGATAACGGAAATATCGTGGGGCGCGAAGGACCAGAGGACGTTTTCTTCCTGTTTGAACCTGCCGATGTTGAGCCGGTTGGAGTAGATGTACTGGACGCGGCCCAGCCGGCCGGAGTCGATGAGTTTCTTCAGTTCGAGGACTGCGGAATGGTACCAGAGGATATGGCCGACCATGAGGATTTTTCCCTGATCCCGGGCAAGCATGGCCAGTTCATTGCCTTCCTTTACCGAGAGGCAGAGGGGCTTTTCAACGAAGACATCTTTTCCAGCCTGGAGGGCTTTTCGGGTCAGATCGGCGTGGGTGGCTGCCGGAGTGGCCAGGGCGACTGCCTCTACTTCGGGGTCCTGCAGGACTCTGACAAAGCTCTCTTCAGCCTTGATTTCGGGGTGCTGCCCGACAAGCTCCTGCCTGGTTTCCCTGGTGCTGCTGCAGATGGTGTGGAGAGCGCCCAGGGCGTGAAAGGTTCTGACCAGGTTTTTCCCCCAGGGGCCGCAGCCGACTACGGCAATTTTTCTCGTCATGGCCAGTCCTCAGGCCTTATTTATCTTTCCACTTTTCCGGGACAGCCATAATCGCCTCATTGATTTATATCCTGCCCGGACTGTACCAGATACAGCCCGGACAGAAAATAAAAAAACAGGCGGAGATTATTCGCCGACTGTTATTTCATCTTTTATCTCCTCCAGGGTCTTGGAGCCGATGCCGTTGACCTCCTGAAGATCATCCACGCTTTCGAATGCACCATGTTCGGTTCGGTAGTCGATAATGGCCTGGGCTTTAACCGGACCTATTCCGGAGAGTTCATCCAGGGCCTGCTTGTCGGCAGTATTGATGTTGGTGGCAGCCCAGGCGGTACCGGCGAGAAACAGCAGAAGCGACAGGATTGAAATGGTTTTCTTAATCATCATTTTTTCTCCTTTTTTTGGAAATTAATAATTATTCTCACCACTTGCGGGGAGAACTCATCAGGCAGATCTTAGTTGAAGATGAGCCGGGAAGCAATCATTAATTTTAAAAAAATTAAAGAAAATGGGTAGTTGAACAGGATCAGAATAGGCTGACTGAATATAATTCCTTGATCTATCAGCCCTTCAGTAATATCTTAGCAGTCCTCTTGCAGTGTGATAAACTATTCGTAAGAATCTGAAATTCATAAGAAGGGGAGTATGTCATGTCTGAAACAGTTGATGTGGTAATAGTCGGTGCCGGACCTGCCGGGCTGCAGGCCGCGGTCCACGCCGCCCGCAAGAACGCCTCGGTTATCGTTCTGGGGCGTCCGGAAAACAGCGCCATGCACCAGGCTCATGTTGAGAATTATCTCTTTCTCGATGGTGTGAACGAAGGCCACGAGATGCTCGAGACCGGGATGAAGCAGGCCTCGCGCTTCGGCGTCGAATTCGTCGAAGAAGACGTCCTGGGGGTGGATCAGGAGGAGGACGGTTTCGTGGTTCGGTGCGAAAATGAATCGTTTCAGGGCCGCACCCTGATACTTGCCATGGGTACGGCCCTGAAGAAGCTCAAGATCAAGGGAGAGAAGGAGTTCATCGGCAAGGGCATCAGCTATTGTGTCGATTGTGATGCCAATTTTTACCGCAACGCCAAGGTGGCCGTGGTCGGCAATGAAAGCGCGGCCGTGGACGGGGCTATGACTCTTCTGGCTTACGCCTCCGAGGTGCATTTGATCACCAGTGAGCTCAAGGTCAGCGAAGGTATGAAGAAGAAGCTGAAGGAAAGCGGGGTCACCGTCCATGAAGGAACCTGGGTCAAGGAGCTGTCCGGCGGCATCGCCCTGGAGAAGGTGGTTCTTGAAAACGGCGAGGAGCTCAGCCTGGACGGGCTGTTTGTCGAGCTCGGGGCCAAGGGGGCCATGGAACTGGCCACCACCATTGGGGTCCAGATGGATGCCAAGACGTTTTCCTATATCGATACCAACAAGCGCCAGGAAACCAATATCGAGGGGGTTTATGCCGCCGGAGACATAGCAGGGCCTCCCAGGCAGATAGCCAAGGCTGTGGGTGAGGGCTGCGTGGCCGGCTGGTATGCCGCCATTTACGCGGCCAAGGTGAAAAAAGAACAATGATGCTAGATGACCACGCCTATATGAAGATTGCCCTGGATGAGGCCGGGAAAGCCGCCGGAAGGGGCGAAATACCGGTCGGGGCCGTCCTGGTGGACCGGGAGGGGGAGATTATCGCCCATGATTCCAACCGCTCCATTGAACGCAGGGACCCTACGGCCCACGCGGAAATCAATGTCTTGAGGCAGGCCGGACAAAAACTCAATAACTACCGGTTTCCCGCCACCACGATGTATGTCACCCTGGAGCCCTGCCTGATGTGCGCCGGAGCCTTCATCCAGGCCAGGATAAGCCACCTGGTCTTCGGCGCCGTCGATCCCAAGGCCGGAGCGGTCAAATCAAAGTATGCCGTGGGCCTTGACGGCATGCTCAACCACACCTTTCTGGTTACCGACGGGGTCATGGCCGAGGAGTGCGGCGCTCTGCTTAGGGAATTTTTCAGGGAGCGGCGCTGAAATTATGATTTACCCTTGAAAAAATTGGTCCGGCAGGATAAATATAGGGACTTGTTTCAGGCCGGAGAGATCGATTCCGGAGGAGGCATTTCATAGAGTTGTTCATCGATGAAGGTTCGATGATTCAGGAGAGGTGACCGAGAGGCTGAAGGTGCACGACTGGAAATCGTGTGTGCGGCAACGTACCGAGGGTTCGAATCCCTCCCTCTCCGCCAGCCGTTTTATGAAGTCGGACGGTGTACATGAAACAGTATATCTCCGACCCGCCATCTGCATTACCATTAAAAAAATCATTTAAAAAAGCCGGCCAGGATCTCTCCTGACCGGCTTTTTTTTCTTCAACAGCTTCTCATCCAGGCAGATCAGCCGTGATGTGAAGCTCCTGTGCAGCCTGCGTCAACTATTGATTTTTCACCCATGCCACGCCGCATCTCCATGTCAAAGAGAACACGGTCCTGTTTTTTATTGATACCGAGGGCCTCGCGTTTGCTGTCTATGGCGTTGATCATGATTTTTGCAATATCCATGGGATCCTCGGCAACATTCCATTTGGCACCGAGGGTCTTCATCAGGCCTTCCTGGAGGTAGTTGTCAAAGTTTTTGGCCCCGGATGTCGGCAGGTTCTGGAAAACGACCTGGGCTCCGCTGGCAACGAAGTACTGACCGATGGCAACGGCCTTTTCGCTCATCCACAGCGGCGCCGAGCCGATAGCCGGCAGATCGTCTATATCGTCGCCCAGTCCGCCCTGGCGGACCATCTCCGTAGCGGCAATCAGCAGGCGGCTGTTGTCCACGCAGGAGCCCATATGCAGAATCGGCGGCATACCCACCGTCTCACAGACCTCGGCCAGGCTCTCACCGCAGAACTCGGCTGCTTCAGGTATGACCAGTCCCTCTCTGCCCAGTGCCGTGGCGGCGCAGCCCGTGGCCAGGACGAGAATATTGTTTTTCAGCAATTCACGGGCAATGATCGAATGGCCGTTGTCCCCTTTGGTAAAGGTGTCGCAGCCGACAAGAATCCCCACCCCGCGGATACGACCATTGATGATGTTGTCGTTCAGGGGGCGGTAGCTTGCCCGGAACCGGCCGCCCAGCATGTAATTGATGGTTTCGTGGCTGAAACCGACTACCACGTCATGGCCGGAATTTTCAGGGATGAAAAAATCCCCCCGCTTTTTGAAGTTCTTGATGGCATGGATCAGAATCCGCTTCGCGGAATTCAAGGCATCTTCTTCATCGAACTGCAGATGAACCGCTCCGGGCATTTTCGCCCTGTAGTTGGTGGTGATGATATCGGTGTGAAAATGTTTGGCCACCTCGGTGAGCGACTGGACGACACACTGGACATCACCGACCATCGCCTCCAGAGCGCCGGTGGCGACGGCGATTTCCTGCTGAATGAAAGCACCGGCGACCGGGATGCCCCGGCGCATGAGAATTTCGTTGCCTGTACAACAAACGCCGGCAAGATTGATTCCCTCCGCCCCCTCCCTGCGGGCCATCTCAACCATATCCGGTTCCGAGGCTGCAATGCACAGGGCTTCCGCCAGCAAAGGCTCATGGCCATGCACGGCCACGTTGACATGGTCTTTTTTCAAAACTCCGAGATTAACTTTTGTCCGGCGGGGCACCGGAGTCCCGAACATGACGTCCGTCAATTCGGTCGAAAGCATGGACGATCCCCAGCCATCCGCCAGGGCGCAGCGTGAAGCCTGAAGCATGATGTTTTCGTAGTCCTGATCCACGCCCATATGGGTCCTGTGCATCATCTCGGTTATTTCCCGGTCGATGCCGCGGGGGAAAATATTGAGTTTTTTCCAGATCGCCTGTCTTTTCGGGGTTGCCCGACTCAACATGGAGAGCGGGGTATTTTCCTGCTTGCCGAATTCAGCCAGGGCCTTTTCCCCAAGTTCAAGGGCGATTTCATTGGTTTCGCGGTCTTCGGTGGCAATCCCGAAAACTTCGGCAAGGGATTTCAACTTGTCCACATCCTTAATCTCATGCGGGCCGTGTCCCTTGGCTGTCTCTATGAATCCCCGGACCATTTCGCGGGCATGATCGGTATGGGCAGCAGAACCCGAGGCGATGGTGCGGGCAAAATTACGGGCTGCAACCGTGTCGGCCGTGGCTCCGCAGACGCCGATCATATCTTCCACTCCATCGATGATCTGGCAGGGTCCCATATTGCAGTTCCGGCAGCATGTACCCCCTGAGCCGAACAGGCAGGCGGACATGCCGCGGTTTTCAATGCGGTCGTATCCGGTAACCACCTCTTTAACGGGACCCTTATCAAGTACCTCCCGGGAGGATAGACAAGTGATCACGTCGTTACAGCTGGAACATCCATCTCTTTTGATAGCCATTTTCTTACCTCTTTTTATGATATGTTTATACTTGACTTGCTATTTCGCTTATGACAAAAAATTGCCATGTGTTCACAATCGGACTGCTGCAGGACAACAGGAATGCTCCAGGATTTTCAAGCAATTCCGTGTCCGTTCTCATATAATAATGAGTCTCATTACGTCCTCATTTGTTCCGGAAATTCCTCATTCATGCTGCAGGCACTCCCTCTGGCAACTGGATTGCACCAGGGAAGCCAGTTTCTGGCACTAGGAGACAACGCTTTCTTCGAGCACTTCGACCTTGACCGCACATAATTTATACTCCGGCGTTTTGGAGAGCCTGTCCAAAGCATCGAGAGTAAGATTGTTCACCGGTGTTTCCTGGAAGTTGTATACCGTAAAGATGGTTCCTTCCTGGGAGCGCTCGGTGATGGTGGCGCGCATGGTCACGGAACCGCGGCGTGAGGATATCCGGATGAGGCTTTTCTCGGTTATCCCCATCCTCCCGGCGTCGGCTGGATTGATTTCAGCCAGGCACTCCGGGGCAATGACGTCAATTTGCGGGGTCTTGCCTGACATGCTGCTGAAGTTGTAGCGGGAATATTCCCGGCCAGTGGTGAAGAGCATCGGGTACTCCTCGTCGACCGGTTCACGTGGCGCCCGGTACTCCTCGGGCACGAAGAGTCCCCGCCCCCGGGTAAAGGTTTCGGTATGGAGAACCGGGGTGCCCGGGTGATCAAGGGATGGTACTGGCCACTGCAACCCTTCCCGTTCGATTCGCTCATAGGTGATTCCCGCGTACTGGGGCAGAAGCTGGCTGATCTCTCTGAAGACCTCCTCGGCCGATTGGTAGTTCATGTCGTAGCCCATTTTCTTGGACAGATCACAGAAAATCTGCCAGTCAGGTCTGGCCTCCCCAGGGGGCTCCACTGCCTTGCGCACCCGTTGAACGCGGCGCTCGGTACAGGTGAAGGTTCCGTCCTTCTCGGCGAAACAGGCAGCCGGCAGCACCACATCGGCGTACTTGGCCGTATCGGTGAGAAAGATGTCCTGGACCACCAGGAAATCCACGACCTCAAGGGCCTCCTGTACGTGGCCGATATTAGCGTCGGCCAGGGCCGGGTCCTCCCCGAAGACGTACAGTCCCTGGATGCTGCCCTGGAAGATATTCTCCCATACCTCGGTGGCCGGTTTGCCCGGCCGGCGGGGAAGCTTCATCTTCCAGAGCTTTTCGTATTTGTCGAATAGCTCGTCGTTGGTCAGGCCTCCGTAGCCGGGCAGGGTATTGAAAAGCGCCCCCATGTCGCAGGCTCCCTGCACATTGTTCTGCCCGCGCAGTGGATTGCAGCCGCCGCCCTCCACGCCTACTTTGCCGCAGAGCATGGCCAGGTTGGCGATGGACTTGACCCGGTCGGTGCCGGTGGTGTAATGGGTGATGCCCATGCCGTGGTAGATGGCATGGCGGCCGGGAGCAGCGTACATCCGGGCTACCTGGAACAGATGCTCTTCCGGAACGCCGGTAATCTCCGCCACCCTGGCAGGAGGATAGTTTTTAACCACTTCCACCAGCTGGTCGAAATCCTCGGTGCGTTCCTCCACGTATTCACGGTCAAGAAGGTTTTCTTCGAGAATGATATGCATCAGGCCGTTCAGGAAAGCGACGTCGGTGCCGGGATTGACCCGAACCCAGACGTCTGCCCGTTCGGCAAGTCTGGTTTTGCGGGGATCGACCACGATGAGTTTGGCTCCCCGGTCCACCGCCTGGTGAATGCGCAGGCCGATGGTGGGGTGGCTCGTATCCGGGTTGCTGCCGATCAGGAGGAAGAGCTCGGTTTTGCCATGCACGGCGTCGCCAATGGAGTTGGTCATGGCGCCGCTGCCGAAAGTGATGGCCAGACTGGCCACCGTGGGAGCGTGTCAGAGTCGGGCACAATGGTCAATGTTGTTGGTGCCTATGGCCGTTCTCATGAACTTCTGCATGAGGAAGTTTTCCTCGTTGGTAGCCCGGGCACAGCTGAAGCCGGCAATGGCGTCGGGCCCATACATGGCCTTGATGTCGAAAAATCTCTTGGCCACCGTGTCCAGAGCCTCTTCCCATGAGGTCTCCACCAGCCGGCCGTTTTTTTTAA
>JBEPXR010000075.1:7345-9836 GCA_041641775.1 Desulfobia sp.
GATGGCCCACAAAGTCGAAGGCGAAGCGACCCTTGACACAGAGGGCTCCGTAGTTGGGGGCGATCTCCGGGTCCGAGGTCACTTCCATGATGGTGTTGCCCTTAACCTTGAGATTCATCTGGCAGCCGGCACCGCAGTAAGGGCAGGTGGTGGGGACTTCCCGCACCTGCTCATTGACGATGGGGACGATCTGGGTCTTCTTGTTCAACGCCCCAGTGGAACAGTTGTCCACGCACTGTCCGCAGTGGACACATTTTTCATTGAAGGCGAGGGTAATGTCCTGTGCCCGCTCCTTCTCGTCGAATGAGGCGGCATTGAGATCGAGTGCGTCGTACTCACAGGAGTTTTTGCAGCGCTGGCAGTAGATGCACTTGTTGAGGTCGACGGTGATGACCGGGTGGGAGTCGTCTCTGGCATAGACCGGTGTGGTGCCCATTCCGGTCTTGTTGGGGTCGACCCCGTGCTCGATGGCAAGGTCCTTGAGGTCGCAGCGATCGAAGGCATTGCAGCCGCAGGAGAGGCAGCGGGCCGCTTCTTTCCTGGCCATCTGTTCGGTGAAGCCAAGACTGATCTCGTCAAAGTCCTGGGAGCTGATTTCGGGAGGGCGCTCCGGCATCTTTTCCCTCAGCTTCACCTTGACTCCTTCAAAATTGCGGAGGTCCACGTCGTCGAAGGTTCGGCCGCGGGTGAAGTTGAACCGGCTCTCCGCCGGCTCTTTAGGGATGTCCAGGAGTTGAGTATGGATGTTTTTTGCGGCCCTGCGGGCGGAAACCACAGCCTGAATAACCGAGCGGGGGCCGCTGGTGGCATCACCCGCTGCATAAACCCCCGGCAGGTTGGTGAGCGAAGAACGGGGGTTGGCCTTGACATTGTTCTGGGGGGTGAGTTCGAGCTGTTTCTCCAGCTCGCCGCCCTCAGAATTTTCGCCAGCGGCGGATTGACCGAGAGAGGTGACCACCGTGTTCACCTGCAGGGTGTTGGAAGAGCCGGGAATTGCCTCGGGAAAGCGGCGGCCCCTGGCGTCCGGCTCACTGAGCTTCATCCTGATCAGTTCCAGGTCGAGACCTTCTTCACCCTGGTCGATTCTGACCGGCGAGGCCATGAGCAGAAACTGGACTCCTTCCCGCTCCGCCTCTCGGATGGCGCGCTGGCGGGCGGGCATCTCCATCTTGGCCCTGGGGTCGATGACGGTAACCTCTTCGACCCCCTGACGGAGCAGTGAACGGGCCGCCTCCATGGCGATGTTGTTGCCGCCGATGACCGCTGCCCGCTGGCCGTAGTCCCTGGTTTTGCCTTCAGCGGTCTCCCGCAGGAAGGTAAGGGCCGAGACGACATTGGGCAGCGTCCCTCCAGGAATGTCGAGGGAATTGTCCACCCAGGTGCCGGTGGCGATGAGTACTGCCTCATAGCCTTTTCCCTGCAGTTCAGCCAGGGTAAAGTCTCTGCCCCAGCGCTGGCTCAGCTGGACGGAGATGCCCAGACGCAGGATGATGTCCATTTCATAGTCCAGTACTTTGCGGGGGATCTTGTATTCCGGGATACCGTAGCGCAGCATGCCGCCCAGCTTGGGCATCGCCTCGAAGACCGTTACATCATGGCCCTGCTGGGCCAGGTAGTAAGCACCGGTGAGTCCGGCCGGGCCGCCGCCGATCACTGCAACCTTCTTGCCCGTGGCAGGGGCCTGGCCGATATCGAAATCCACCTGGTTGGTCATGCACCAGTCAGCCACGAAACGCTTCAGGTGGTTGATGGAGACAGGCTCGTCCACCAGGAGGCGTCGGCAGCGGGTCTCGCAGAAGCGCGGGCAGACCCGGCCCACCGAGAAGGGGAAGGGGTTGCGCTCCATTATCAGCCGAACCGCTTCCTCGTACTCTCCTTTTTCAACGTGGGCAATGTATCCCTGAACGTTGATCTGTCCGGGGCAGGTGAGGTTGCACGGCGCTTTGCAGTCGCCGAAGTGGGTTTCGGCAAGGTTGGCCAGCAGTTCCTTCCGTCGCTCTTTGAGCCGGTCGGAATCGGTGACGATTTCCATGCCGTCGGTTATCGGCGTTTCGCAGGCGCGGACCGGCTCGTCGATGCCGGAGATCTCCACCACGCACAGCCCGCAAGGGACCTCGGAATTCTTTTCTCTGCTGTAGCAGAGGGTCGGGATGTGGACGTCCGCTCTACGAGCCGCTTGTAAAACGGTAGCCCCGGAGTCTGCAGGTACCTTCCTGCCATCTATCGTGATCTTCATATTCATTGAAATCTTTTTTTAATGGTTTACAGCCAGAGTCGGCCTCCTGTAATACCGACATCGGGACAGGGTTAAGTGCATTTACATAATTACTTACGTACCTCAGGAACCCTCTTTACAGAAGGAGTGTGAGGGGCTCAGGCCGCCTGATTTTTCCTTGTTTTTTCCTGACAGCGGAAGATATCCCTCCAGTGGGCAGCTTCTGCAGGGTTTTCCGGTTTTATGGTCGTGGATGTGGGCTATGATGTTTTGCAG
>JBEPXR010000076.1:0-9734 GCA_041641775.1 Desulfobia sp.
GAATGGCCGCCCTTGAAAAAGGAAATCTGCAGGAGGCGAGCGAGCTTGCGTCGAAAGCAATCAGCATTGAACCCAGAGAAGGGAAATTCTATGGCCTGCAGGGTGATGCCCTGGCTTCCGGCAACAATTATCAGCAGGCACTACAGGCCTATAATAAAGCTATCGAGCAGCCCGGAGATTACTTCAGACTCTATCTGCAGAGAGGCCAGACCAGGAAAAAACTGAATCGGATGAGTGAAGCCGAGGCCGATTTTCAAAAAAGCCTCAAGCTGCTTCCCACGGCCCTTGCCTACAATGAACTCGGGGAGCTGGCCCTTGCCGCCAACCAGGGTGGTCAAGCCAAGAAGTATTTCCGACAGGCGGCTTCTTCAGATTCCAAGGTCGGCCAGGAAGCCTACGCATCGCTGGTCAGGCTGGATCTCCCGGACAACCCGGGAAAGTATATTGAACTCGGAGCCGCTGTTAACGATCAGAAAATCGTAGAAGTAATCGAGATCAGAAACACAACTCCTCTTCCAGTAAGAGAAGTTGTCATAACTGCGGTCTTTACAGGGCAGGACGGTCGCCGCAGACAGGAAAGACTGCTCTATCGACCCGCAATTGGCGGCCAAAGCGCCGTCAGACTTGAGACAAGTCTGACGGCTACAGGGCTGCAGCTTCAGGTGACTGGAGCCCAAATCAATCAGTAGTGAATAATAGCCGCTTCTCCAAGCCTATAAGAGTGCTCTCAACTACCGGCCGGATGAAAAGAGACGGTCCGGAAAAACCGGCCGCCTCTTTTTACGCCTCTTGAGAAGAGATCCAAATCAAAGTCTACCGTTCAAAAAGAGGGCAAAAGGCTTCTCAACACAGTGAGATTTTCCATGTCTTCATTCAAATCCTTTTCTTTCGGGGTTTCCAGGGTCATGGGATGGCCTTTGAAACGTTCGTCCTGCAGAAGGTTGCGGAATCCCTCCAGTCCTATCGCGCCTTTTCCGATGTGCTCATGCCGATCCACCCTGCTCCCAACTTTTCTCAGGGAATCGTTGAGATGGAAAAACTTAAGGTGCTTGATGCCGATAAGCCGATCAAACTCCTCTACGGTCTGTTCATAAACAGTACGCTTACGCATATCGTAACCGGCCGCAAAAAGATGGCAGGTATCGAGACATACGCCCGTCCTGCTGCTGTCGGCAACATTGTCAAGAATAAAGGCAAGCTCCCTGAAATCGGCCCCGAGAGCGTTCCCCTGCCCGGCAGTATTTTCAAGGAGGATCATCACCTCTTCCCACGGCAAGGCCGACTCCATGGCCCGGTCCACCCCTTTGACGACCCTCTGCAAGCCTTCTTCCGCACCATCTCCACCGTGGGAACCGGGATGCATAATAAGATACGGCACCTTGAGCATCCCGGTCCTTTCAATTTCCCGGGCTAAAGCGTCAATCGATTTCTCCCTGATCTTTTCATCCGCCGAAGCCAGATTAATCAGGTATGAATCATGTACCGCCACAGGTCCTCCCCCCCATTCGGTCCAGGCCCTCTGAAATTCCCTGCTTTCCTCATCGGTTACAGGAGGCGTATCCCACTGCCGCTGATTTCTACTGAAGATCTGCAGGGATTCGCCTTTCACCCGGGCTATACGCTCGAATGCAAGATGCAGTCCGCCTGCCACCGACATGTGGGCTCCGAGAAGAGGCATACACCGAAGACCTCAGGATCATTCATTCAAATAAAGCTCGGCACCGTTGACCAGCAGAGGTTCGTATTCAGTTTCAGGCAAATCAAAAAATTTGCCGATTGAACTGGGTATCTGGCTGTAAAGCAGATTCGCCTTAATGGTGACCTTGCCCGGAGGAAGGTCGGCGGGGACCTTCCAGACGTAGTGTTCTACTTTAGTCTCCATTGGTTTAATCCGGTAATCGACCTTGGTGTTATTGGCGGTGTACCACTGGCAGATTGTCATCCTGTCCTTGGGATCGAAAAATGGCCGACGGAAGATCCTGAAACCGTCGGCAACATCGCCGTCTCTCTTCAGCCCCTTGAAATCCTCCAGCTCCATGATTTCACCAATCGCCTGATAGGCCATGGCCCCGGAATCGGCAATGGTGTACTCCTCCCCTTCGAAGCCTTTTGGTTCAACCTTGAAGTCGTGTCGTTTACCATGAGAATCGATAGCGATTACCTGAAGCCAGAGCATTCTCTCCTCGGTTGACCCCGAAGGGACGCAGTGGCCGGCTTTGCCGTTGAAGAGTTCAGCCCGTATCTTGAGAGAACTTGCCGGTCTGACTTTCGCACTTTCGGCATAAATGGCCAGATCGACGGCTCCGCTAAGTTTGTTCTCGAAGTGGGAGCCATGGAAGACATGATGGGCCATGTCTTCCCGCTTTTTCCCTGACATGGCTGATTTACCCGGGGCATGATACATATGGCAGTCCTGGCATCTTTTCCCTTCCTTAGAGTACGGTCCTTCCTTCCATTCCCGGTATGTCGATTTCACCCAGGCTCCGTAAGGACTCTGTTCATCGTGGCAGGTGGCGCACAATCTGGGACTCTTCAGGAATTCGGAATATTCAGATTCATGATAAGTGGTCTCGGCATCCTTGCGCGGACCTACTTTGACGTTGTTTGGATTGATCGTATAGCTGAAATTGTAGGGAACCTCTTCTGTAGTCCCGGTTATGTTATGGCAAACCTCACAGCTCACTCCCTCATTGGCCCGAGTCCCCTCGGAGGTTTTTTTGGGGGGAATATCTCCGCTCAAAAACGCCAATGGTGCATGGCAGCCGATGCAGCCGGATTTGACACCGGCTACTTTTTGCAGCTTGAGTGCCTGGGGCAGAGCAAGCTTGAAATATTCTACCTGGTCCCACTCATGGCTGAAGGATTGCGACATGAGGCTCTGCCTCCATTCCTGAGCTATTTCCCGGTGACACATCCCGCACTCTCCCGGCTTCTTGAAATCCTCGTAGGAGTGTTTTCCCATTTCAGCTGCAAAACCAAAAGACGGAAACATGAAAACTAAAGCGATCAAAGATATCTTTACTCTTTTCAGCATGGCCCACCTCCCTGGTGCGTTACGGAATGATTTCTAAAACCACTGAATGTCTATTCATTAAAATTATAGGGGTATTCTTTTGCCGCTGTCAAAAACAAATTCATGCTGCAGTGCGATCTGTATCTTTCCAATCAGATTGGGAGATAACCCTTGACGTTTGTAAATAATTAAGTATATTTGTATTACAAGATGCGGGGTGGAGCAGCCTGGTAGCTCGTCGGGCTCATAACCCGAAGGTCAGAGGTTCAAATCCTCTCCCCGCTACCACGAAAAATCAAGGGGTCAGGCAGGATTGCTTAACCCCTTTTCTTTTGTACGCCGATAAGTAAAACGGTTTTTTCTCAAGGGGAGCACCTTACCCACTCAAATCTGACAAAGGTTATAGAAACAGGATATAGCTCCCTTACTTTTCTCGTTGAGATATGCAAATAAATTTTATGTAAAATTCGTTTGTATATCTCATCTCATCGTCGCCATATAATTCTTCTATCTCCTCTAAAATTTCTTTTTCAGGCCGCCTGATAAACATTCTAATTTCATCAAACGGAATTACGTCGTCCTGTTCATACATTGTTTCCAGAAAAAGCCAGTCATATTCACTGGCAACTACTTCTATAATATGACCAGCCAGCCTGCTTCTGACCGAAATCGTTTTATTAGTATTTCTTTTAACTTCGGGCAGTTCAGACATTAAATCGAGCGGTCACAATTTCCAGTGGATACCTGGTACTCTTATTTATAAACCTATATCTCAGCCGACTGGTACGGCATTGATGGTGAGATGTAAAAATTAAGCCGGAAAGGAGGTAATCCTGACCGGCTTTTTTCTTTGTGAACCTGAAATCTACTTCATCATTGTCAATCAACCTGGAGGTTGCAGGGCAACCACCTAATCTGCGTTATGTTCCATAGTCCATTTTCTTTCTCCATTCCTCCTCCATTTCCTTTGACCATGTAGTTTTCCACTCTCCATCTTTCTTGACTTCAAAGGTTTTGGCCTGAATGGAATTGTACTTATCATGCATCTTACCGGTAACTCTTACTGTTTCACGGATGTGACGAGCCATGACCGATTTGCTTAAATTAGGCACGAAGTAATATTTCCCTTCTTCCGTCAAAACAACAAAAGCTTCTTCAGCGGCCACAACTGGATCTTCCTGGCCCAGGGGGCACAATTTATCCTGGGTCACACAGGTCAGTCCTTGGACTGTACCCTCTACTTGCGCCGCCTGAACAATCTGAGGCAGTATGAAACATGACATCAAAAAAACAGCAACAGAAAATGCAACTCTACTTTTCATCTGATCCCTCCTTTTCATTTAACATGTTTAATGAATCACTGCTCCGGACGCGCCTTCTCTCCAAAAACAGGGAGAAAATCACTCATCAACCTTGACGATTACACTTTCTTCTCTAACATCGTCGTTTTTTTCTTTCCTCCCGTCAAGAAAATTTAATACTGAAGTTGAAAGTATTGAGAGATGACCTGATTCTTTTTCTAATTTTTATGGGTCTATCCGGAATTCCCAAAAAATTAATTGATGTCACCCAAGGTAGCTGAGATCTTTTGATGCGAGAATAGGCTTTCAAATTTGCTCGTCGGAGCAACAAAAGAGTCTCAGTGGATTCATCACATCCGTTTCAAAAATGTGGATCAGGCAGAACAGATAATTTTTAACTATATCGAAGCCTATTACAATCGTCGACGAAAGCATTCGACCAACAACTATAAAACACCGGCTCTTTATGAAGCGAAATGGTATAAAAAGAGGAAAGCGGCTTAACCCCGACTCCATTATTTTGGGTAAAGATCAGGTTGCACAGCGGAAACGTTGAGAGCCTGGTGCAAATGATCAGAAAATTCACAGGCAGAAGTTACTGGAGCTCAGACTGATCAAGAACGACTGAAGCAACTGGAACTATAAAATCGAGAACTGAAGCATGCCAATGAGATCTTGCGCAAGACCGCTGCTTTTTTCGCCCAGGCGGAGCTCGACCGCAAACCGAAATAGTGGTGAGGTTTATAGATGAGCACCGTGCTCATTATGGGGCCGAGCCGATTTGTGCCCAGTTGCCGATGGCCCCATCGACGTATTATCACCACAAAGCTTGTGAGGTTAATCCTGTAAAGTTTGCGACGAAGCAAGTGAAATCGACAGTCAGTTAGAGGATCTGGAAGCTGGATTAGAAGCTGAGGAAAGGCAATTCTTGAGACAGATGGATGAAGACGTGTTCTCTGACTTCCCTATCCGGCCAACCTGCATTGAGTGCAGTTAATCAGGAGAGTTGTTTACGAAAGAGTGATTAACCGTTTAAGACCTTATCTGAGTTTTCGATGAGTCCAACTGGATAGACCATCAGGATCTTGAATCCTTGAAGAGTACTGCCTCGTTCGGGGGGCCATATTGATAGTACACCATTTCAGAAAAGATCCGGTACTTGCCAGCACTGCCTGAAACGGAAATAAAATATAATTTCAAGCAGTTAAGAAGAAACGCGCTTGACAGAGCAAGAAGATATAATAATTGATTTTCTTTGTATCAGATTCTTTGTTAGACTCTTGACAGGCAGGAGGTTGTATATAGAGGAGGGTAGATTTTATGGAAATGCAAATGTCAAAGGTACACGAATGTGAAGCAATTGATTGTGCCTACAACGCCGAAAGGACTTGCCATACCATGGCTATAACTGTAGGCGACGGTTCCTGCGCCATGTGCGATACTTTTAAAAAATCAGACATGAAAGGAGGTATTTCCAGGGCGATTGCCGGAGTGGGGGCCTGCAGGAAAGAAGACTGTCAGTTTAACGAATCCCTTGAGTGTTCTGCGGAAAGCATAACAGTCGGCATGCATTCGGGCCACCCCGACTGCAAGACCTTTCAAATGCGGTAAATATCCAGTCCAAACGAAAAGAGAAATTGACAAGAAAAACAACCTCCTGTACTTCTTATCGCCCCTCCAGAATATCTGGTCTTCCAGGAATCCACTTTCCAGTTTCCACCCCCCTTCTGCCTGACTCGAGAAGAATTTTCAACCAAACCTGACCAGCAATCCACCGGGCGAATTTGCGGTTCCCTATCTGAGGAAATGGGGAGCACCTCACTTCCTTTTCTAATACCTTATAATTCAGAATCAAATACGGCTCTTACTCGCTACCTAAAAATTGTTCACATTTGGGAAATTGCGGGGAACTTTTCCGAACAAATCTTTTCTGGTAAAGGAAAGGATTATATCGTCCTTTTTCAGCCCTAATGTTTGATAGAAGTGATTCCGAGCGGAGGAATAGGGCGGATCAGCAATTTTCAAACCGTTACCAAGGAGGCATTATGAGAGCCATAAAAATACTATCCCTCGCCCTGGGAATATTGGGATGTGTTTTCCCCATCTCTGCTTTTCCGGGAAACAGCTTCGCTCAAGTGGAAGCATTTAAACAGGCGGAAGTCAGAAAGGCAGGACTCGCCCGCTGGGTACCAGGTGAAATTATCGTTCGTTTCAGACCAGGCGTATCCGAGGAAATAATACAACGAATCAACGACTCCCTGGGAGCCTCAACACTTTCCATGAGCAAGCGTGGTGAATTCAGACGCTTGAGGATCCCAGGACCCAGGACGGTCCAGCAGATGGTGGAGGTTTACAGCAGAAATCCCAACGTGGAATACGCTGAGCCCAACTTCATCGCCTCCGCGCTTATGACTCCCAACGACTCCTACTATTCCTACCAGTGGAATCTGGACAACCTGGAGCATGGCGGCATTCACATGGAATCCGCCTGGGACGTTGAAACAGGCAGTTCCGGCGTAGTGGTCGCAGTCATTGACACCGGAGTGGCCTATGAAGACTATGACATATATCAGCAGGCCCCGGACCTGGCCAATACCTCGTTCGTGTCAGGCTATGACTTCGTTAACCGTGACAGCCATCCCAACGACGATGAGGGGCACGGCACCCACGTAGCCGGAACTGTAGCCCAGAGCACCAACAATGGATCCGGGGTGGCTGGTGTTGCCCATAACTGCTCGATCATGCCGATTAAAGTACTGGATAGCTCAGGCTCGGGGACCTACGCAGACATTGCCGACGGCATTTACTTTGCCGCAGATAACGGGGCGGCCGTCATCAACATGAGCCTTGGGGGCACCAGCTCTTCCATCACCCTTGAAAACGCTCTTGCTTATGCATACACCAAAGGGACCACTATTGTCTGCTCCGCCGGTAACGAGTACACCAGCGGCAACCCCGTGATTTACCCCGCCGCCTATGACGAATACTGCATAGCGGTCGGGGCCACCAGGTATGATGAGACAAGATCCTACTACTCCAGTACAGGAAGCTATGTCGATATAGCGGCCCCGGGCGGCGACCTGAATGTTGACCAGAATGGTGATGGTTACGTCGATGGCATCCTGCAGCAAACCTTCGGCAGCAATCTCAATAGCTTTGGCTATTATTTCTACCAGGGCACTTCCATGGCAGCCCCGCATGTCTCAGGAGTTGCCGCACTGGTTATTGCCAACGGCGTGAACGGTCCGGATCAGGTAAGAGAAGCTCTTGAAGCAACTGCCGAGGACAAGGGAACTGCCGGCTGGGACGAAGAATTCGGCTGGGGTCTGGTCAGGGCCGATGCCGCCCTTTCCTATTCCGCCGAGCCTGTGAGAGACGTGGCCGTCTCCGATATATCGACCGATTCCTGGTGTTTTCAGGGAGACACCGTTTCCTTGGTTGTCAGCGTTTCCAACCAAGGCAACTACGATGAGACCTTTACGGTTAGCCTGACTGACACGACCGACACTGTAGAAATAGGAAACCAGTCCCTGTCACTTCCTGCCGGAGGATCGGCGGATCTGACTTTTAGCTGGGATACTTCAATTTCCTCCCTGGGTGACCATATTCTGACAGCAGAAGCCGATATTGTCTCAGGAGAAACGGATACCGCCGATAACACCATGACTGCCACGATAACGGTCAAAAATCCGGTTCACGATGTAGCCGTCACCGCAGTCGATTCACCTTTGGAAGTCTACCTGGGAGATCTGGCTACGGTTATCGCAACCGTTGAGAACCAGGGGACCTATGGAGAAACAACCACGGTCAGCCTGTCCGATGTAACTGATGGCACCCTCGCAGGGTCACAGCAGATTTCGCTTAACGCAGGTGCGACTTCGACTGTCTCATTTGATTGGGATACCGCAGGAGCGACAGCCGGCGATCACCTCCTTGAGGTGACGACAAGCCAGGTGGATGGGGAGACCGATACCGCCGACAACTCCATGACCGCGACGACCACTATAAAAGACCAGTCGGCAGGACCTGTAGTATTTGTTGCCGATATCGTTCTTGAACTCCAGCAGAAAGGACCAAATTATGAAGTCCAGGCCAAGGTGGCTGTCGTTGATGAAAATGGAGGCGCTGTCAAAGATGTGGTCGTCGACGGAGACTGGGAGCTGAACGGAAGCTATCTCAGTTCGGCAACAGCCACCACCAAGGGCGACGGTTCGGCGCGGCTGAGTACCGGCAAGTTGGAGGCCGGGTCGGGGGACATTTTCACCCTGACAATAACTGGTATTACCAGAGACGGCTATACCTACGATGCCGCCAACAATTTGGAAACCAGTGATTCGATAACCGTACCATAAACCGGAAGATTTCCTTCCGGCGAAGAACTTCCCCCGGTGTCTCCTCGACAGAATGAGGTAGATACCGGGGTTTTTGTTCACAGCTCTTATTTCCTTATCTACCGACCGGCAGAATCAGCAATGCTCTTTCAGCAGCCCGGTTCTCCCGGATGACCACAGCAGCTCCTCAAGCCGGTTATTTTGATCAGGTTGTTTTTTAAAAGCGATCGCAGCTTTTCGCTGGCTGCGCCCGGTCCTCTGAGGTTGTTCAGGAAATCTTTGGGATTCGGTTTCTTATCGGCGCACATAATTTTTTAACAGTCCTTAATTTTTGATCATCATTTTATAACGAAAAACAGCTCCTCTCAAGGGTCTGCTACTGCTCCATCTTGAGGCGCAGTTTTCCTTCTTTAACCTCGATTTTTTCAACACCATCGGCCAGCGCCTGCCAGAATCCTCCCGCCTCACCAAATTCAGCGACAAGATCGACATTCTTGAGATTACCGAGCCAGGCATTGGGCAGCGGCACCCCCCAAACACTTACCCCCTTAAGTACAGCACGGGGCCTACCCTCTTCCATAGCCAGTTCCAGGCCGGCGGTAATCTTCAGCGTCCTGCCCCCCAAAAAAGGCAATTCGGGATCGAGAGGCACCAAAAGCTTGGCACTGGCCATATCTTCGGACAGATCTATTGCCAGCTTACGCGCCAGATCGGTATTATGGGCCAGCACGGCATTGACCTCCTTTTCGGTGAACTCGACCTCCCTCCGCACTGCATTTTCTGAGTAAGGTTCAGGTTCGAGAACCTCACCGGAATGATGGCCTGCTTTCTTTGGAGATCCAACCCCGAGGGCTTCCAGTTTCCGATCCAATCGCTGCTGCTCCTTAGGGTTCAAATTGACCGGTGCAAATGACTCAGGAAACAGATAAACGCTGATTACCCAGTAACTGATGCCCAGAGTAATAAAGATAGTCAACAGAACAATGCCACCAACCTGCCATCCGGTAAAATGTCTCTGTGGAGAACCCGGCTGAGAATTTTCAGTAGATTGATTCTGTTTTTGGGTACTTGTTGCCACGATAGCTTCCT
>JBEPXR010000077.1:0-9728 GCA_041641775.1 Desulfobia sp.
GTTACGAGCGTTCTGCAAATCCTGGGAACTCAGGTCCGGGAAGTCTCCTTGACGAAAGGTATGACGCTTTCTATCTCGCTATGCTGAAGAGGATGTCTCTGCTGGAGCATGGACTGCGGGAGGTGATGAGCAGACAGCAGAACCATTTTCTGGTACGGCTTCTTCTTCTTATCGGAGCCATCCTGGTTATTGCGGTCAGCGCTTTCCTTTTTGTAGGACGATTTGAAAGACGGCGAAGGCAGGCTTATGTACAACTGAAGGAAGTGCAGGACGAGCTTGCCGCTAGCGAGAAGCGCTACCGGGACCTGGTGGAAAATGTCGATCTGGGCATCGTTATGATAGATCCGGAATACCGGATCGTCATGGCCAACCAGGCCCAGGCCTCTCTTTTCGGTTTAAAGCGGGAAGATATAGTCGGCAGGAAATGTCATGAAGTGTTCTTTGAAAAAGAAAGTGAAATTTGTGTTTTCTGCCCCAATGAAGATGAAGAACAGAACGAGGAGCCTTTTGAGAAAATTCTTGAGGTGGAGAGGGTGGACGGCAAAAAGTTTACCGCCCGCATCAAGGTCTTTCCCGTTAAAAGCGGTAATGAAAAGCGGGGTTTTGTCAAAGTGGTGGAGGATATCACCGATCGTCTGCGCGCTGAAGAGGCCTTGGCCGAGGAGAAGGAACGGCTGACCGTTACCCTCCGCTCAATAGGTGACGGGGTGATAACCACCGATACGGCAGGAAAAGTAACCATGATGAACAAGGTGGCCGAGGACCTCACCGGCTGGCCTCAGGATGAGGCTGCCGGTCGCCCCCTATCCGAGGTCTTCAGAATCATAAATGAATTGACTCGGGTTGTCTGTGAAAATCCCGTGGAGAAAGTTCTTTCCTCCGGAAGAATCGTGGGACTCGCCAACCATACCGCCCTTATTTCCAGAGATGGTATAGAAAGGACTATTGCCGACAGCGGATCCCCGATTCGGGATCGTCAAAGCCGGATTATCGGGGTGGTCCTGGTTTTCCGAGACGTAACCCAGCAGCTGCGCATGGAAAAGGAGATGACCAAGGTCAAGAAGCTGGAGTCCATTGGGGTCCTCGCCGGAGGTATTGCTCATGATTTCAATAATATACTGGCTGGTATCCTGGGTAACCTGAATCTCGCCCTTTTTGACAGAACGATGGAGAAGGAGACCAGAAAACTCCTGTCCGAAGCCGAGAAGGCTTCGGTGCGGGCCAAGTCGCTCACTGCCCAGCTTTTGACCTTTTCCCAGGGAGGAGACCCGGTCAAGGAGACCTCCTCCCTGGAAGAGGTGGTCCGTGATTCGGCCGAATTCATTCTTCGCGGGGACAGGGTTGCCTATACTATCGACAGTCCGGAAAACCTCTGGCTGGTCGACATCGATAAAGGCCAGATCAGCCAGGTCATCCAGAACCTCATCCTTAACGCTTCCCATGCCATGCCGGAGGGTGGGACGATTGAAATCGTCTGCGAGAATATCGAAACCATCGGCGGCGAGCATATTTTCCTGGCCAGCGACCAGAAATACGTAAAGATTGCGGTTTCCGATCACGGGGTGGGAATTCCCGAAAATTTCGTCGACAAGATTTTCGATCCCTATTTTTCCACCAAGCAGGAAGGCAGTGGCCTGGGGTTGCCGATCAGCTACTCCATCATCAACAAGCACGGTGGTCACATCCTGGTTGATTCCAAGCCGGGGGCGGGAACCACTTTTACCATTTACCTGCCCGCCTCCATGGATATGTATTCCGGGAAAGAAGAGGAGGATGAAGGCTGGCAGAAAGTTGAGCATACGGCAAGGATCATGGTCATGGATGATGAGGAGATAATCCGGGAGATGTCCAAGGCAATGCTCAGGCGTCTCGGCCATGAGGTTTTGCTGGTAAAAGACGGCAGAGAGGCCATTGATCTTTACCGGGAACAGAAGGAGGCCGGCAGACCTGTCGACCTGATTATAATGGATCTTACCATCCCCGGCGGCATGGGAGGCAGTGAAGCCGTCAAGGAAATTCTGGCTATGGAGCCAGAGGCCCGGATTGTTGTCTCCAGCGGTTATTCCAACGATCCAGTGATGGCTAATTATCGGGACTACGGTTTCAAGTCCGTCATCTTTAAGCCATATAAGATGCAGGAGTTGAGAAAGGTGGTCAACCAGGTGCTTTTCTGATTCCAGTTTGACAAGTATCTGTCCTCATGGGGTAAGCTGATTCAGAAGAGTATGGCGTACAGAGAAAATTCTACCAGCAATATAGGATATCTGCTGCTCCTGGTTACCATTTTTTACCTCAACTTCATGGCCCGGGTCATCATTTCTCCCCTGCTTCCTGGCCTGGAGGCTGAGCTGAATATAAGCCACAGCCAGGCCGCTTCCCTGTTTCTCTATTTGAATTTCGGCTATTTCCTGGCTCTGCTTGGTTCAGGATTTCTCTCAAGGAAGGTTGGCCATCGTTTCGTTTTGATTCTTTCCCCGGCTGGTATCGGGTTGATGCTTCTTGGATTGTCGACGGTGGAAACGCTGGGAGGTATAAAAGTCTTTGCCCTTTTTATAGGTGTCTTTGCGGGCTTCTACCTCCCGTCCGGGATTACCACCATTTCCGGCCTCTTTGGCAGGAATAACTGGGGCAAGGCATTCGGCGTTCATGAACTTGCTCCCAACTTCGCATTCTTAAGCGCCCCTCTTATGGTTGCTCTCCTGCTGGGAAAAATGGACTGGCAGCAGATCATGCTGATTCTGGCTCTTTGTTCCCTGTTTACTGCGATAGCGTATTTCTTTTTCGGAAGCCGGGCGAATTTTGAGGGAAAAGCCCCGACCCTGGAGCAATGCCGCATGCTCTTCAAGATTCCCGGATTCTGGCTGATGATTTTCATTTTTGGTAACGGTATTGCCAGTACCATGGGAGTCTACAACCTCTTGCCCCTTTTTTTGGTCAGTAAACATGGAATGGCTCAGGAGTCGGCCAATACGCTTATCAGTTTTTCACGGGTGGCAACCATTATAACCGCTCTTATAGGCGGATGGCTGGTGGATCGATACGGACCGAGAAGAACGATGTTCTCGGTCCTCTGCATCACCGGTCTGCTCACCGTCATGCTGAGCTGGCTGGAAGGTCTTTTCCTGATTATTGCCGTCCTCCTGCAACCCATTCTAGCGGTCTGTTTTTTTCCGGCCGGATTCACCACCCTGGTCAACCTGGTGGCCACTCAATCCAGGAATGTTGTGGTTTCTCTGACCATTCCCTTTGCAGTCCTGTTCGGGGGCGGAGTGGTGCCGGCGGTGGTCGGTTTCCTGGCCGATAACGGCTATTTTCGGGAAGGAATAACCGGGGCCGGTCTTCTCATGATCGTTGCAGGCTGCTTGTCCCGTCTGAGAATGGAGAACAGGCAAGGAGTTAAGGCCTCCTGAGGGTTTCAACAACTCAGCTATTGCGGAAAAGCTGAACGAATTTTCCAGGAGGTGTGATTATACTAAACATAGGGATTTATTATTTGCTAAACTATACTAAACAGTTATTATTTTTGTCATAACTCATAACTCATAACTCATAACTCATAACTCATAACTCATAACTCATAACTCATAACTCATAACTCATAACTCTGTATCTGTCATGGAAAATACCTGCGATGTTATTGTGATAGGCGCCGGAATTTCGGGGCTGAGCCTCGGTCATTTCCTGCAAAAAGATAATCCCGACTTACACGTTGTTCTACTGGAAAAGGGAGACAGGCCGGGAGGGGCGGTTCGCTCCTATCATAAAGACGGTTTTCTGGCTGAATGGGGTCCCCACGGCTTTCTCGACAACGCTCCTTCCAGCCGGGAGATTCTCCTGGATACAGGTCTGGACAAGGAGGCTCAGCAGGCTCCCCTGGGCGATTTTCATCGGTACGTCTGTCACAGGGGCAAGTTAACCCGAATCCCCCAGAAACCCGGAAAAATCCTTGCCACGCCTCTTTTGTCATCAGCAGATAAGATAAGAGTGTTAAAAGAGTTCTGGGTAAAGCCCCTTGAAAGGGACCAGACTGTCGGGGAATGGGCTGAGCGCCGTTTTGGCAGAGGAGTGCTGCCTCTGGTGGATGCCGCCCTGACGGGCAGTTATGCAGGAGACTACCAAAGACTGAGCATTGATGCCGTTATGCCCGGTATACGCCGTTTGGAGTTTGAGCACGGATCAGTGCTGAAGGCTCTGATAAAAACCATAAAAAAGAAGGGTGGAAAGAGCGAGGGGCTGCCCGCCATGAAGAATTTTCCTGAGGGCATGGAAAGGCTGTCCCAGGTGCTGGCCGAAAAGTGTGATATCCGCTACGGTGCTGAAGTTAGAGGCCTTTCCAGGGAAGGGGGGAATTGGCGGGTGGCCACCACGTCCGATAATTTTACCGCTTCCAATCTGGTAATGGCTCTGCCTGTCAATGCGGCCCTGAAGCTGCTCTCTCCCCTATCAACGCCTCCGGTTGCGGAGGTTCCTCTTTCCAGGATTTATAACGTGGTGCTTGGTTTTACCTCCAGGGCCAATGTCCCTTACGGTTTTGGCTACCTGGCTCCGGAGGTTGAAAAACGCTTTACCCTGGGGGTGATGTTTTCCTCCCAGATGTTCCCCGGTCGGGCGCCGGGGGATAATGTCCTGCTCGAAGCCCTGGTTGGAGGGCGACGGCATCCGGAGAGGCTCGAGCTTGATGACGAGACCATTATCAGAGAGGTGTACAAAGATATCAGTGATCTCATGGATCTTCCGGAGCCGCCTTTCTTCAGTGAAGTGCTGCGGCCGGATGGCGGTATCCCTCAACTGGAGAAGGACCATCCCGCCCTCCTGAAGTGGCGCGGCAATCTGGAGCAGGGGGAGGAGGGGCTTTACATCTGCGGCTTCGGCTGGGACGGGATAGGCATAAATGACATGACCAAATCAGCCCGGCGGGTTGCCGATGATCTTGCCGCCGGCCGGAAAGCAAGCGACAAGAAGGCTGATGTCAAACCGGTTTATTTTTAGCCGGGCTGTCTGCCCTTCAGCAGCCAGTTTTCTGCTCCAGTTTCCTGGCCAGGTACTCCACTTGGCCCCTGACGCTGGTATTGCTCGCCCGTTTCTGAGTGATGGTCCTGATCGAGTGGACCACCGTAGAATGGTCGCGGTTCAGGACTCTGCCGATATCCGCCAGAGAGTGGTCGGTGTACTTCCGGGCCAGATACATGATAATCTGCCTCGGGAAGGCAACGGTCTTTTTTCTTGACTTGGACTTGAGCTCGTCAGTGCTGATTTTGAATTGATCGGCCACCATGTCCAGTATGATCTCGGTTGAAATTGACCTCTCATTTTCACTGATGACGTTTTTCAGGATCTCTTTGACCATGTCGAAGTCCGGTTCTGTCCTCAGCAGGTTGGAGTGGGCTTTGAGACTGATAACCGAGCTTTCAATCTGACGGACGTCTCCTTTGATGTTATCTGCCAGGTATTCGAGAATATCATCGGATAAGGTGAGGTTATTGGTGCTGGCCTTGCGTTTGATGATCTTTCTTCTGGTCCTGAGGTCGGGTGGATTGATCGTGGTTATGAGCCCACCTGTGAGCCTTGACTTGAAGCCTGAGTCAATGTTGGCTATATCAGTGGGAGCCTGGGAGGAGGTGAAGACGACCCTTTTCCCGCTCTCAATGAGAATATCCAGGATTTCGGTCAATTCCTCCTGGGTCTTACTGCGGCCCGAAAGGGTCTGGATATCTTCTATGAGCAGCACATCACATTCCCTGTGATACTTCTTTTTGAATTTATCCATGCTGTGATTTCTGATATGCCGGATCATTTCCGCGGTCAGTTGCTGGGAGCTCAAAAAGTGGAGGCGGGTGGCTGGATAATGATCCAGAATATGGTGGGCGACGGCATGGCTCAGATGGCTTTTGCCGAGTCCGGTTCCTGCCTTCAGATAGACGTAGTTCCCCGCACTGGTGTCGTTGACTGCGATGGCCTCGCAGGCTGAATGGGCAAAGACATTGGTATCCCCCAGAACGAACTCCTGAAAGGTATAACGGGGGTGGAGTGTCCTGACATAAGATTTGCTCCGGTTGACAGAAGGCAGTATCTGCTGTCTGGGCTGGGGTGGGTGGAACTCCTGTTTGTCCTGTTTTTCGGCTCTGACCTGGAAGGATAGGGTTGTCTCGCTTCTGCCCAATTCTGCCAGTGCACTGGTGATATGGTCACGGTAGTTGTCTGCGACCCAGGAGACAAAGAACTGGTCGGGACCAGTGATGGTGAGATTGCCGCAGCTTTCTTCCTGTCCTTCCAGAGGAGAAATCCAGAGAGAGTAGGTGTTGTCCGGAATCTTTCGAGCCAGAATTTCTTTTAACCGTTGCCATAACATGATCTGCCCCTTAATTTTTTCTCTTCTTCCCTAATTGCACCCCTTGGTAATCGATAGTGCACAGTTATATATATTAGGTCCTAGCTTGTCAAAAACGGTTTGCAGTAATTTTGACACCGAGTGGTAATCAGTTATCAACACTTTGATACTGGGCTTCAGGCTTGGGAAAGATGGGGTCTCCCGTCTATCTATTTATGATTACTCAATTTTATTTATAGCTGAAAAAGTCCATTATTATAGGGAATTAATAGGCTAAGGTGAATTCCCTATGCATAAATGTCAGCTATTCATTTCGGCTCTTTTCTCTCCATTTCTCTTATTTTCTCTTAAAACCTCCCTTTTTTATTAAGTCACTGAACTATCCTCAATCTTTTTAGAGAAAAATTAGAATACAATTAGAATGCCGTAAAAAGCAATTATTATAAAAACTTAAGGAGAGTGGATTTCTTAAGGGGAGCTCCGGGAGCCGGATTTGAGAGATATGGAAGGAGAGTAAAGATGAAAGCTTGTACTTAGGCGGAATTTCGGGCCGGACAGGCCTGCATCCAGGTGGAGAACCCGGGCCTTTAAAGAGACTTCCTGATTGGTCTTCTGTCAGCAGGTGGTCTTGACGGTTTCATCGTGCCAGGGATTGTGGCCGGCCAGGATTTTATCCAGTTCCCTGGTCAGCTGGCTGAGGTGGCCCTGCTCTTCCACCGCCATCTGCTGATAGAATTCGGCCACTTTGGGATCATCGCTATTGCGGGCCAGGCGGGAGTAGAGATCAAAGGCCTGTGTTTCCAGCATCATTCCCAGTTCGATAATGTCCACCATGTTCTGAATGTAGCCATTGTAGTTGGCCATGACTTCCTCTTTGTCGAAGCCACCTTCCAGGTTAGGGCTTTTGTCCGGTTCCGGGGTTTCCTCTCCATAAAGGGCCAGGAGTTTGGCCATGTGGCTGTCTTCAAACCGGGCCATGTGGGCCAGCAGTTCCTTGTGCTCCCATACTTCCACTTTTTCAGCAAGTCCCAAATAGAGTTCCTTTATGCCCTGTTCCATCCTGTAGGCCATCTGAAAGGCGGTTTTGAATTCCCCCGAAGCAAAATACTCCATGCCCTGGACCTCGCTGCCGATACTGGTAAATCCGTTCCAGGCTTTCATCCCTCCCTTGATGTTTCTCACATCGCTGAAGCCTAAGCCAAGCAGGACCTGGGAGGCCGCTTTGCTTCGGATGCCACTGTGGCAGTATGCGAGGGTTGTCTTGTTTTTATCCAGTTCGTCGATACGCTCCGGCAGTTCCTTGAGGGGAATGAGTATGGCGCCGGCGATGTGGCTCCGCTCGTATTCTTTGGGCTGCCTCACGTCCACGAGTTGTATCTCCCTGGGCTTTTTGTTAATAAGCCTGCGAGCCTCGTCGGCAGAGATATCTGTACTGGTGGAGGTAAAGAAAGTTCTCCAGTTCATGTTATCTCCTCGCTAATATGACCCCGTTGACAGATTTCATCTCAGATATCCAGATTGGCTGGCTCAAAGTATTCCCTGGGATGTTTGCAGGAAGGGCATTCTCCCGGAGGTTCCTTGTCGGTATGGATATATCCGCATTTGCTGCATTTCCATTTGATAGGGGTATTCCGTTTGTAGACGGTGCCGTTTACCACCATTTCCAGAAGCTTTTTGAATCGCTCCCTGTGATGGGCTTCGACTTTGGCAACCTCCCTGAAGAGTTCCGCCGCTCTGTGATTGCCTTCCCCTTCCGCTTCTCTGGCGAAAGAAGGGTACATCTCCGTGGTTTCATGGTGTTCGCCGTCAATGGCCTCCTTGAGGTTGGCAATGGTGTCACCCAACCCGGCCAGGAGCTTGAGTTCTTCCTTGGCATGCTGTCTCTCGTTGTCTGCCGTTTCCTCGAATATCCTGGCTATATAATGATAACCTTCCTTTCTGGCTATCTTAGCGAAAAATTCGTATCTGTTTCTTGCCTGGGATTCACCGGTAAAGGCTGTCTGTAGATTTTCTCCGGTTTTGACCATGCATCCTCCTCCATCAGGTTTATATATGTATATGTATTCTCCATGGGTGGTCATTATTTATGATATAAGCTCGGGGAGAGTTAGTGAATAGAAATTTTCCTGCTGAAAAAATACTACATAGTGGGATGGGAGGGAGTCAAGAAGAGTAGCAGGGTGGAAAAGAAAAGATGGGGCAGGTACTGGTAACCTGCCCCATCCAGGTCCGGGAGGCGGTAACAGGAGAGAAGCGGGTGGTGCGGACCCTTTCCGGCTGATAAGGTTAGGGGGGTATGCCGTTAAACTCTTATCTCAAAAGCCGAGCCGCCAGCTTCCCTGATTCGTTCATCAACCGTTTCAAGGGCCTTCTTGATGGTCTCGTAACTGATTTCTGGCAGTTCCCCTCCCCACTGTTTCTCGGCCTGTTTGAAGCCCTGGAGAATCCCTTCCCTTCCATGGCGGAGCCTGTCCAGATTGAAGCCTGCACCCTTGGTCACGAACTTGGCTATGCGGTCGGCGGTTTTCTCGATTCCCCAGAAGCCGTCCTGGTCGAATTTTGCCTGTCCCGGAGGAAGCTGGTCGGAATAACTGGTTTCCCGGGTTATGCTGATATCCAGAGTGAATACCTTTGTATTGGAGCTCGCCGCGTAGAGGCTCTCGCTCTGTCCGTTGAATTCCTCCCTGGAGAAGAGCTTCACGTCCTGCTGGAATATGGTCAGCTGAGCCTCGAACGAGGATTTCTGAACCGTTCGGTCATCACCGTACCTGGTGATCTGATTTTCATACTTCTGGGAATAGCTGGCCTGGAAAAGTTCAACCTGTCCATACAGGCTCTGTGAATTCTGGATTTCCATGATATCCTCCCTGATTTATGGAAATGGCGTTTTTCATTTGGACTGAGGCTCCGAAACTTTTGTCTGATAATACCTTTTATATATACTCCCTATCGGCCCGAATGCAGTTTTTATGAGTGTTAAAATTGAAATAAATAAAAATTTGCCGTATATAGTGATAATCCCGTAACAATCAATCCGATATTTTGACCAATTCTACGGAGGATCATGAAAGCCCCCATCCCATTAAGCGAACGAATTATTTTCGCCCTCGATTTTACCAGCCCGGAGCAGGCTGTGGAATGGGTCCGGAGACTGGACGGAGAGATAACGTTCTTCAAAGTCGGGCTCCAGCTTTTTCTGGCCGGCTGGTTTCCCGTGGTCGAAGAGATCGTCAAACGCGGCAACAAAGTTATGGTCGATCTCAAATTTTTTGATATCCCGATTACCGTCAAACTGGCCATGGAGCAGCTGGCCGGAAGGGGAATAACTTTTGCCACCGTACACGGCAATGACGATATCGTCAGGGCGGCCGTTCAGGCCGAATGCGATGTGAACATCCTG
>JBEPXR010000078.1:0-9590 GCA_041641775.1 Desulfobia sp.
CGATCTCAGTGGGCTTCTTCGGAATTGAGTCCCATGGCAAGCAGTGCTGCCGAAGGCTCAGGCCTCCCTGATTTACAGGCCGAGCCCGATGAAAAAAAGACTCCCCGTCTATCAAGCATCAGCACCAGGGACTCTCCCCTGATGCCGGGAAGGGTCATATTCAGTGTATTCGGCAGCCGGTCGACCGCAGGGCCGTTAAGCCGGGCCTCAGGGACAATGTTCATGATTCCCTGGGCCAGCCTGTCCCGCAGACGGACCTGACACTGCATTTGATCCCTGTTACGCTTGCGGCCGGCGAGTTCACAGGCCTTGCCGAAGCCGACAATGCCTGCCACATTCTCGGTCCCTGCCCGCAGATGCCACTCCTGGCCGCCGCCATAAATGAGCGGTTCAATCTCCACGCCCCTGCGTACAAAAAGGGCTCCAACTCCTTTTGGTCCGTAGACCTTGTGAGATGAAAGGGAAAGGAGATCCACACCGAGATCCTCCACATCAATTTCCAGCTTGCCGAGGGCCTGGACCGCGTCCGTATGGAAAAGCGTGCCATTCGCGCGGCTGAGTTCGGCAAGCTCCCTAATGGGTTGTATCGCCCCGGTTTCATTATTGGCCATCATGATGGAGGCCAACAGGGTATCGGATCTGAGCGCCTCCTTCATGGCATCGACCTCTACCACTCCCTCCCGGTTGACCGGCAGCCAGGTGACTTCAAATCCCCCTTTTTCCAAAGCCTGGAATGTGGCGAAGACAGCGGGATGTTCTATGGTGCTGGTGATCAGGTGTCTCCTGGAGTTCTTCACCCTTGCCACACCCTGAATGGCAAGATTATCAGCCTCTGATCCCCCGCCTGTAAAGATCAGTCGCCGGGCGGTACAGTTCAGAGACTGAGCGAGACGGCGCCGTGAACCTTCAAGCGGTGAACGGGCCTGCCCCCCCTTGGTGTGGATACTCGAAGGATTTCCCCACTGATTTCGGAGAAATGGAATCATGGCCTCGATTACAGCAGGATCCGCAGGGGTTGTGGCGTTATGATCGAGGTAGACCTCCCGCCGGGGCCGTTGGGGAATAACTGTATTCCGTTGGCCTTCTGGAACGCTTTCATCGTGTTTCTTCAGCAGGGGGCCTGTGCTTTCCGCCTTTTCCACTTCGCAGAGAAGCGTCTTGTAAATGGGGAAACCGGAAATCGGATCGTAATGATCGGGGTCGGTCAAGGCATTGACATTGGCCTCCTGCCAGGCCATGGATCCCAGGGGTCCACCGCCTCCCATGTTGGCGTCAATGGTGCCGGGCATAATAGTATCGGTAATCAGGGCCCTGAGTCTGACCCGGCCCCTGGGCGAGTGTACCCACGCCAGGTCGCCTTCCTGGATTCCCCGCTTTTCCGCATCATCGGTATTTATCGTGACAAGAGGTTCCGGGTGATAGTCGGAAAGGTTGGGGACACCATGGTGCTGACTGCGGAAATCGTAGTAGGTCCTCGCCCCCGAGTTAAAGATCAGGGGATACTTCCTGGCCGTTTCCGGGTCGGCCAGCGGCCCCTCTTTAGGTTCAGTGTACACGGGCAGCGGATCGTAACCGTGCTCGGCCAGAATGGAGGAAGCGATTTCAAATTTACCGCTCGGGGTGTCAAAGCCCGGCTTGCCGTCCTGGCGAAGACGTCCTTTTTCCCATTTTCTGTACTCCATCATAACTGTTGGAACCTGGACACTGCCCCCGGCCTGCCTCACCTCATCCACGCTGTGCCCACTTCCCTCCAGAGCGTGACGAAGCAGCTCCTCTTCAGTTTGCGGGAAAAGATGGCCATAGCCAAGCCTTTGGGCCAATTCCGTCATGATCAGATAATCGTTGCGCGCTTCTCCCACCGGGTCAATTAGTTTCTCCCTTATTTTGAACAGGGGGCCGTAGCGCATGAAAGAAGTAATTTCGTATCCGGTGGCTGCCGGCAGAACAATATCGGCATAGGCGGAGTCAGCGGTGTGGTAGCGATCGATCGAAACCAGAAAATCAAGGGAACCGAGGGTGCGACGCCAGAGATCAGGTCCTGGCCAGGAAGTGATGATGGAGCCGCCCTGAATAATGAGCGCCCTTATCCGGTAGGGTTCCCCCTCCAGCACTGATTCAGGCAGGGAGATAGCATGCGATTCCCCCCGGTACATACTGTAGACCGGAAAACGATCCCTGCCGAGAGCCTTTCTGACGTCGGGATTCGGCAGGAGACCACTCCGGTTCTGGGGAAAGGCGTTTTCCTTCATTTTACACAGAAGCCCGCCGGGCACATCCAGCTGACCTGCAAGAGCCCATAGGGTCAGAACGGCCCGGACAGCCTGGACTCCGCTGTCGGAATATTCCAGACCCGTGTACATGACCGGAGCTGCTCCCCTGGCCCGGGCTATTCTCCGGGCCAGGTCCCGAATTACCTTCGCGGAAATTCCGGTTATTTCTTCTACGGTTTCGGGGCGATAATGCTGGACCAGGGAAGCAAGTTCGGTGAATCCCACGGTCCAGTTTTCTGCGAACTCCTCGTCATGGAGCTCCTCCTCCAGCATAACCTGAATACAGCTCAGGGCAAGGGCTCCGTCGGTGCCCGGCCGAATGGGAATCCATTCCGCCTCCGCCTCCCTGGCCGTTTCGCCACGACGCGGATCGACGGCGATAACCTCTGCCCCCCGGCTGCGGGCCCGGAGAATCTGGTCGTGGGCAAGCGGTGGTGAATCGGTTGCTGGGTTGGCTCCCCAGATGACAATGAGTTCGGCCTGTTCGATATCCACCTCCGTGGTGATATACATCTCACCCATAGTCACATGCGGAGCTATCATGGCAAAGGAAACGTAACAGAGCGCCCCGACTCCGAGGGAATTGGGGGAACCGAAAGGAAAAAGCACGCTGGAGGCTGAAGAGACGGCCACGCCTTCGGGCTGGAAGACATCACAAAGCCCCATATCGAAGCTCCCCCTGCCGGTATAGACAGCTGTGGCTTCAGGTCCCGACTCCGCTTTGATCGTCTCCAGGTTTTCTACTATAATCGCGTAAGCATCGTCCCAGGTCACCCGTTCAAATTCGTAACTGCCTTTTTCTCCAGTACGCCGCAAAGGGTATTTCAAACGGTTATGATCATATATAATATCCGGGGAATGCCGCCCGATCTTACAGATCATTCCCAGGGGATGATCGGGAAAGGGATCGACCCGCTCGATTCTGCCGTCTTGTATCCGAGTCCTCACCCAGCAGCCGGCCGGACAGATGCCGCATAATCCGTCCCGCACCTCGGACTCCCCTTCTCCGGTACCTCCGGACCATACTGATACTGTGGCAGAAGTCCTGTCAGGCATTCTGCACCTTTTGCAGAAGGAGAAGGGAAAAGAGCTTGTTTTTGTCCATGAAGGCTTCAACGGTCTTAAAACCATACTGCCTGAGGGTGCTCTGCAGTCGGGGAAACTGGAATTTGCGGCTTATTTCAACCAGTATTTCCTCCCCTGCCCTGATGGTATGCATCTCGTTGAGCGGCTGGATGGCAAGTTCCTGCGCCCGGTTAAATCGGGCATAAATTTCGATCTGTTCGGCTCCGGAATTGTAACGGGCGAGATGCTCGACGGCATCGAGATCGAGGCCTGCACCGAATTCCCGGTTCATGCGGGAAAAAAGGTTGCGGGTGAAAGAAGCGGTAACGCCGGCTGCATCATCATATGCGGCCTCGAGGGTATCCCTGTCCTTGACAAGATCGGCTCCCAGCAGGAAATAATCACCATCCGACACCGATCCGGAAACGGAAGTCCAGAAAGTGTGGAACTCGTCTTCATCGAAATTGCCGATACTTCCTCCCAGAAAGAGAACCAGGGCCGGCGAAGCCGATCCAAATATTTGATAAGCTGTTTCATAAGTTCCGTTAACCCCGGTGATCCTGACTGAATGGTGCTGCCTTGCTATGTTCTCGATAGCCTGCTCGAGAGCACATTCACTTATATCTATGGGACAGTAGGTAACTTCTCCGAAACTGCCGGTATAAGCTGGGAGAAGGTGATTCATTTTATCCGAAGATCCTGAACCCAGTTCCAGAATGGTGACCGGCCCGGTATGACGGCTGATCGCTTCTCCGTATTCAGCAAGAATTTCCGATTCAGTCCTGGTCGGGTAGTATTCGGGCTGTTCACAGATGCGCTCGTAGATCGTGCTGCCGGTTTTATCGTAGAGAAACCGGCATTCCAGGCGCCTGGGCCGACTGTTCATCCCCCGGGAAACCGATCTGGCAAAATCAATGACTCCCTCACTCTGACAGAAAGTGCGCAACAGCATGTTACGCTCGCCGGCCAGGGCATTTTGAAAATTGTTGCGCAATGTTTCATTGGCAGAGCTTCCAGTAGTCATCAGCATGGAGACCTCCAGTCAAGTATTTGTCATTTTCGGCTTATCATTTATTTTGCTTATCATATATCTCTGCTCGAGGTTCAGGTCCTGTTGAGCATCAACAGCATCCCAAGGCGGATTTTCCGTTTTCAGAACCGGATGGAATAACCGGCCCCTATTTATCGGGGACGGAGGAAACTCCCCTTTTCCGGAGGCCCGCGCTTTCGTAGAGTGTCAGCTCCCAGCAGCCGGAGGCGGTATCATGGCGGACAAGGTAAATGTCGCCGTCGCTGCCGTGCACTTTGAAGTAGCGGTGTTGGGGATCCAGCCAGCGGTCGATCACTTCGACGACCTCCACCTCACGTTTGCCCAGGTAAAGGCGTCTCGGCGTCTCTTCTCCCCTGTATCCAGAGTGACACTCCACGCGCAGTTCGTTCGGCTTCTTGTCCGTCATAATGCGGTTCAGGAACGGTTTATGGACTCACACAGATCGATCGATTCGGCATCAACTGTTGCATGAAGTTTTCAGGAAGGCAGTGTTTTACTGTCTGCGGAAGCTCCGGATATTCTTTCCTTCTCCTTTTTCCCCTTCTGGACAACGGGACAGCTTATCCTGCATTTCCGGCGTCTACCGGGAAAAAGGCTGAATCCCTCCTTTCTTTCAATATAGTGGAGGAGGTCCACCAGATGGCTCTGTATCTCGCAGAGCCGGTCCCGCCCGGGGAGGCTGTTCACGCTTTTAGCATTGCGCAGCGCCTCAATACTCTGCTGAACCGAGTGGCTGTATATCAATGGGGTATTCTCCAGTCTCTCCATGAATTCATGCCAGGGGATGCTGTCCAGTTCCACGCCATACTGGCCCTTGAACCGGTCCATTACCACCTTTCCGAGTTCTTTCTGCTCCGGCCGGAAAAAGGCAAACGGACCCACCGGATACTTTGTGGTGGCAAAGGCGTTTCTGACCCTTTCGCTGTGGTGGATAATGAAGGGATCCTGGGTGTAGGGGCCATAGCGCAGCACAACGGAAAGCCAGCCGAAAAATCGGACGATGAGATAAAGGGTTTCCTCGGCATACTGCCCCTCCGGGTAACGACTGCGCAGAGTCTTGAGTCCGTCGAGCACAAGGATGTTATAGATTCTGCTCTGCAGGTCTTCGCATGATGAAAGAAAGGGATTGACATAGAGAGCCATGAACTGCTTTCTCTCTCTTTTTCTCTCATGCTCATGCTCCTGCGTCCACTGCCAGACCGCCCAGAATGCGGTTGCCACCGGTATCAGCCACTGCATAACCATTTCCTCCTCTTCTCAGCCTTCTCGTATTCAGGTATTCTATCTATACATTAGAGAAGTAATTATCCTGAATGTCAAGCAGCCATACAATTGAGGACTGTCCTTTTTTATGAGCAGAGAGAGTTGCTTAATTATCTTGCCGGGAAAGGGCATTCAAGAATCATTGCCCGAGCGATTGTGTTAAAGGATCGAAGGAGATAAAAAAACATGAAGCGAGATCAAGACACCAGCCCGGGCCGACATCTTTTTCAGCTGTTCATCTGGCTGGGTCGCAATGAATGGTTTCTCCTGGTTCTTCTCGCCCTGATCTTTGGCGGCGTCTGGAGTTTCGCCGAACTTGCCGACGAGGTCCTGGAAGGGGAGACCAGAACATTTGACGAGACCATACTCCTGTCTCTGCGACATGGCCAGGACCTCAGCGATCCTTTAGGCCCTGCCTGGTTCGAGGAGCTGATGCGCGATTTCACCGCCCTGGGCGGAATAGGCATTCTGACAACCTTCACTCTCGGGGCCTGCGGTTACCTGCTTCTACAGGGGAGAAGAAGGACGACTCTGCTGGTCCTGATCTCAGTTGGGGGAGGTATACTGATCAGTTTTCTCATGAAATACGGTTTTTCCCGACCGCGACCCGACCTGGTGCCTCATGTCACCTATGTGGCCACTTCGAGTTTTCCGAGCGGCCATTCCATGATGTCGGCCGTCACCTATCTCACTCTGGGGGGGCTCCTCTGCCGGACGACCTCCCGACGCCGAATCAAAACCTATATCCTGGTGGTGGCGGTGCTGCTGACTGTCCTGGTAGGGAGTTCCCGGGTCTATCTGGGGGTGCACTGGCCCACCGACGTTCTGGCCGGCTGGACCGTCGGCGCCACCTGGGCCCTGATCTGCTGGTTCATAACTCTGTGGCTCCAGCGCCGAGGACAGGTGGAATCCCAGGGGGAATCGGATGAAATGAACATTCAAACCTGACCGGAAGGATAGACACTATGGAGCTCAAAGATGTTAAACACCTCGAATCCGTAACCTTGAAAGAAAACGATGCCCTGATCGTGGTGGATATACAGAATGATTTCATACCGGGCGGTGCCCTGGCCGTCGAAAAAGGTGATGCCTTTATCGGGGATGTCAATCAGTTGATGAAAGCCTTCAGGGACCGAAACCTGCCGGTGGTCTTCACCCAGGACTGGCATCCCCCGGACCACAACAGCTTCGCCAGCAGCCACACGGGGAAAAAACCGTTTGATCCTTTTGAAGAAGACGGAATAGGTCCGGTACTATGGCCCGATCACTGTGTCCAGGGAACCGGGGGCGCTGAATTTCACCCTGATCTGGAAACGCGGTATGCCGAGGCCATAATCAGGAAAGGATACCATGCCGGGATCGACAGCTACTCGGGATTTCTGGAAAACGATCACAGATCAGAAACAGGATTGGATGGCTACCTGAAAAACCGAAAGGTAAAACGGATATTCGTCTGCGGCCTGGCAGCTGATTACTGTGCCTATTTTACAGCGGCGGACGGGGCAGAGAAAGGTTATGAGGTCTTTTACCTGAGCGATCTCACCAACCCGGTCGGTTCGCCGCCGGGCAGTGTGGGAAGGGCTGTCAGCGATATGCAGGACAAGGATGTCCGTTTTCTCAAATCATCCGACATCCATGAAATCATATCAGGGTAGACTGGTCGTGAACTCCGCCAGTTTGCCCTCCAGCTCTTCCATCTCCAAAGGCTTGGTCAGATAGCCGTCAAAGCCCGCCTCTCTGAAGTTGAGGATATTCTGTTTCAGAGCGTAGGCTGAAAGGGCAATTACCGGAATGTTGGGATCCACGCCGGGGAGGCCCTTCCGAATCTTCTTCACCGCCTGATCTCCACTCATCACCGGCATACGGATATCCATGAGCACCAGGTCAAAGTCTCCCTCCTGCAGCTTCTCCAAAACTTCCCTGCCGTTTACGGCAACGGCAACCTCATGACCGAGATCAGCGAGCATTTCTACAATCACCAACCGGTTGACTTCTTCATCTTCAGCCAGGAGAATGCGCAGTGATCGACCGGTGAGCATGGATCCTTGTATCGTGCCCTGAATACCGGAGGGTTCCTCGGCCGGCAGACCGAAAACCGCTGAGAATATGAAGGTACTGCCGACACCTTCTTCGCTTTTGAGCTGGATTTCTCCGCTCATCATTTCGATCAGTCGTTTGGAGATAGTCAGGCCCAACCCGGTTCCGCCATATTTACCCTGCCCGGAGGCAAAACCCTGTTCAAAGGCTTTGAATATCTTATCCTGCTTGACCTCGGGTACTCCGATACCGGTATCTCGCACCTGGAACTCGAGGGCCACCCCGTGCTTCCGCTTGTTGTCTTTCCCTCTTTGAACAAAGACTTCCACTTTGCCCTGTTCAGTGAACTTGACCGCGTTATTCACCAGGTTCATGAGCACCTGGCGAAGATGGCCGGGGTCGCCAAGCAGCATTTCAGGCACCTTTTCCGCCACGCTGTATTCCAAGTTGACCCTTTTTTCCTGAGCCTTGGCGGAAAACGGTTCAACACTGAATTTCACGGCTTCACGAAGGGAGAAGGGACGGATGTCCGGTTCATATTTACCGGACTCGATTTTGGAGAGATCAAGCACGTCGTTGATCAGGTCCAGGAGATGATCGGCGGACTGCGAAGCATGCTTGAGATACTCCCTGGTCTTTGGTTCATCGGTTTTCCTGAGGGCAAGCTGGATCATGCCCATGACACCGTTCAACGGTGTTCTGATTTCATGGCTCATGTTGGACAGAAATTCGGATTTTGCCCTGTTGGCCGCTTCGGCCTGTTTCAGTGCTTTTTCGACCGCGGTAATATCCTCTATGGTCTGGACGGCGCCTATGATCCGACCGTCCACCACTATTGGGGCGGCGTGGGACAGAACGTGCACCGCTTCTCCGCGATTCCTGGGTGTGATTAAAAACTCAGCCCCCACCACAGTCTCACCTTTCAAGGCCCGGTATCCCACCAGTTCCTCCCCGGACGGGATACTGTTGTCGGTTTTGTGGACGGTAAAGAGCTTGATGCGCTCTTCAGCCGGCAGCTGCACGTCTTCGAGGGAGAATCCCAGCATCTTCCTGGCAGTCGGGTTCATATAGGTGATGTTATGGCTGGTATCGTAGAATATCGCCGCAATGGGGGCCGATTCCAGGGCGGCCTGAAGTTCGGCGCTGCGGCGCTCGGCCAGATGTTTCGCCTGACGCAGGGCGGACTCAGCTCTCCTGCGTTCGGAAACGTCCATGGAAATGAAGAGCGCGGACGGCTCTCCCTTGTTATCAACAGGCAAAGGAACTATCTGGAGATACCAGACCGAATCGGGTCTGTCCGGTACGGGCAGCGGAAAACCGTAGTCCTCATAAGGTATGCCCGTCCTGAGAACTTCCTGAACCAATGCTTCGGAACCCGATTCCTCGGCCCCGGGGAAAACGTCACGGTACCTGCGCCCCAGCATTGGCTCTCCTATACGCAGCCCCTGGTAAGCTCTATTCACCAGGGTGTAGCGGAGTTCATCCCCGGTCATCACAGCGACGGCGGTATGGAGATGATCGAGCAGTGTCTCCAGAAAATGGAGGCGGCCGGAAGGTACGAGTTCTTCACCTCGTCCATCTCTGGCCCAGGAATCGGCCCCTGTTTTGTCCTGACAGCGACTGGTGGTCTCAACAGCGGTATTTAAAACCCCGGCTATGGCGCCTTCGTCGTCGCGCAGAGGACTGAAGCTGAAGTCGAACGAAGCCTGTTCAGACCTGCCCCCCCGCATAAGAGTAAAGGGGAAGTCCCTGGCATAGCTCGCCTCTCCGGTCAAGGACTTATCTATCATCGGACTGATGATGTCAGAGGCCTCGGCCCAAATCTCAAGAAAAGACTGGCCTAGAGCAGGATGTTTCCCGCCTAAAAGCGGAATATAGGCATCATTGTAAATCGCTGTCAAACC
>JBEPXR010000079.1:0-9454 GCA_041641775.1 Desulfobia sp.
GACAACGAACACCTTATTTTCTATGGCAAGAGCACGGAAGACCTGAGCAATATCATCCTGGTGGCGGTGAATCTCGACCCTCACAACGTTCAGGAAGGCTGGCTCGAAGTCCCGGTGAACAAGCTGAACATTGCTGAAAATGAAGTTTATCAAGTGCATGAACTTATCTTCGACAATCGCTATCTCTGGCAGGGTCGACGCAATTATGTCCGACTGGATCCGGCTTCCAGCCCGGCCCATATCTTTCTGTTGAGACGGCGGCTGCGCACCGAACGCGACTTTGATTATTTCATGTAATCTGCTGTAATGGGGCTGGCTGTGCTGTCGATTTCCGGTCGTCCTGGTCGGCTCTGGCCCTGCAACCCGAACTGATGAATCCGAAACCCGAGCAATTATAAACTATGCCGATATCAAAAACAGATCCCCTCTGGTACAAGGACGCAATCATCTACGAACTGCATGTAAAGGCTTTCAAAGACAGCAACGGCGACGGCACCGGGGATTTCCGCGGCCTTATAGAAAAACTTGACTATATTCAGAACCTCGGGGTCAATACCATCTGGCTCCTGCCGTTCTACCCCTCCCCATTCAAGGACGACGGCTATGACATTTCCGATTATCGGGGGATTCATCCTGGCTACGGCACTCTGCGGGATTTCAGAACCTTTATCCGCGAGGCCCACCGCAGGAAAATAAGGGTCATTACCGAGCTGGTCATCAACCATACCTCCGACCAGCACCACTGGTTCCAGGCAGCCAGGAGAGCCAAAGCCAACTCGGCACGCCGTAAATACTACATCTGGAGTAAAACCAACACCAAATTTCCGGAGACCCGAATCATCTTCACCGACACCGAGTCCAGCAACTGGGCCTGGGACCCGGAGGCCAAGGCATATTACTGGCACCGTTTTTTTTCCCACCAGCCGGACCTGAACCATAACAATCCCAAGGTGGTCCAGGCCGTCCTCAAGGTTATGAAATTCTGGCTCGACATGGGTGTTGACGGACTCCGGCTGGATGCCGTTCCCTATCTCTGCGTGCGGGAAGGCACCAATAATGAGAATCTACCGGAAACCCACACCGTCCTCAAACAGTTTCGGGGCTACCTCGACAAACATTACAGCAGCCGCATGTTCCTTGCCGAAGCCAATCAGTGGCCGGAAGATGTCCGCCATTACTTCGGCGACGGGGATGAATGCCACATGGCTTTTCATTTTCCCCTGATGCCCAGGATGTTTATGGCTCTTCGCCAGGAAGACCGGCACCCCATCACCGATATCCTGGAGCGCACCCCCGAGATACCTTCCAACTGCCAATGGGCTCTTTTTCTGCGCAATCATGATGAGCTGACCCTGGAAATGGTAAGCGATGCGGAACGGGACTATATGTACAGAGAATATGCCCAGGACAGCAGAATGAAGCTCAATATCGGCATACGCCGGCGCCTGGCCCCACTGCTCGACAACAGCCGGCGCCGCATCGAACTGCTGAACTCGCTGCTTCTCTCCATGCCAGGTTCGCCGGTAATATACTATGGTGATGAGTTGGGTATGGGGGATAATATTTTTCTGGGCGATCGGGACGGGGTACGCACTCCCATGCAGTGGAACATGGACAGGAACGCCGGCTTTTCGAGTGCAGACGCAGCCCGCCTCTACCACCCGGTGATCATGGATCCGGTTTACGGTTTTCAGGCGGTAAACGTCGAGGCCCAGGAGCGCAATCCCTCGTCCATGCTGCAGTTCATGCGCAGAATGATTGCCCTGAGACGACAGCACAAAGTCTTCGGCAGGGGATCCATCGAATTTCTTAAACCGATCAACCGGAAAATTCTGGCTTACATCCGCCGTTACAAGGGAGAAGTGATCCTGGTGGTCGCCAATCTTTCCCGATTTGTTGAGCCAGCCGAACTCGATCTCTCTGAATTTACCGAGCGCATCCCGGTTGAAATGATCGGCAGAAACGAATTCCCTCCCATCGGGGATCTCCCCTATTTTCTGACCCTGGGGCCTCACAGTTTTTACTGGTTCAGGCTCGAACCACAGGCAGAACCGATAAAAGCCAGACTAAAATCGAGTGAAGCTCCTCCACAGGTTCCTCAACTGACCCTCAATGAGATGTGGGACACCCTTCTGGAGCCGGAATATCTCTACGCCCTGGGACATGACATTCTGCCTCCTTTTCTCGCCAGGCAGCGCTGGTTCCGGGGCAAAGCCAGGGATGTCACGTCCTGCAGCCTGGCCGATTACTGCAAACTCGGTGCCTCCTTTTACCTCATTCTGCTTCAGGTTGACTACGAAAATGGGGATCAGGAAATTTACGTCATGCCGTTAAAAATAATCCAAGGAGCCCCGGCTACTTCTCTCACCCGGGAAATACCGGAAAGTATCGTGGCCTCGGTTAAAAACTGGCGGGGTAGCGGCATACTCTATGACGCCCTTATGGATCGAGCTTCCTGCGATATCCTTTTTGCCGCCATAGGGGACGGGCGCCGCTACAGGACGGACAAAAGAGGAACGATTTTCATGCAGCCAACCAACGCCTACAAGGAAATGAGCATTCCCGATAATCCCTGTGGCACTGTCCGGAGACTGGGAGTTGAACAGAGCAACACATCGATCATCATTGGTGATGCCTTCGTGCTCAAAATCTACAGGAAGCTCGAAGAAGGGCAAAACCCGGATGTGGAAATCAGTCATTTTCTCACCGAACAGGGACAATTTGGCAATATTGCCTCTGTGGTCGGGACCATGCATTACACTGACACCTCCGGGCGCCAATCCGCTCTGGGTATGCTCCAGCAGTGGGTTCCCAACCAGGGAGACGGATGGTCACTGACCATGATGGCTCTGGACAAGTATTACCGCAGGGTCCTGCCTCTCCAGGAACAGGGAGAGAAAGCTCCGGTTTCGGGTCAAAGCTTCGTTTCACCTTCCCGCCTGGAGCCGCCTTCTTTCTTCCTGGACCTGGTCGGGGACTCTCTCCGGGATATCACAACCCTGGGCCGCCGTACTGCCGAGTTTCACCTCGCCCTGTCGGCAGAAAAAAAGAACCGTGATTTCGCTCCGCTCAAGGCGACACCCTATTTCACCAGCCAGTATGCCGAAGCCATATTCCGGGAGGGGGAAGAAGCCCTTGCCATCCTCAGTCAGAAAATTACCGACCTCTCTGACCAGACTCGCAAAACAGCCGAACAGGTGCTGATCAAGGGCCCTGATCTCCTCGGGAAAGTTCACGAATTTGCGGCTGTCGGGGAAAACCTGGGCTACCTGATCCGGGTCCACGGCGATTATCATCTCGGCCAGGTACTCAGGGCCGAAAATGACGACTTCATCCTCCTGGACTTTGAAGGGGAGCCGATGCGCACCCTTTCAGAACGGCGCCGTAAATGTTCACCCTTCAAGGATGTGGCGGGAATGGTCCGCTCTCTCCACTATGCGGCCCATGCAGCTCTGCAACAAACCTCCGGAGAAGCCGGGCCTGATGCGGACCTCCTGGCCTGGAGCAGGGCCTGGTATGAATGGATGAGTACAGCTTTCGTCGCCGCCTATCTCGAAACTGCCGAAGGCGCTCCTTTTCTGCCGGCGGCTGACCTTGACTTCATCTTTGAGATTTTCCTGCTCGAAAAGGTCTTTTATGAACTGAAATACGAACTCGGCAACCGCCCGGACTGGGTAAATCTCCCCCTGGCCGGACTCGCCGCCATAAGTGGAAAAAAGAAATGAAAAAAAACGACGGCTTCATAACGGAATACGACCTGCACCTTCTCGCTGAAGGCAGGCACTCCCGGTCCTGGGAAAAACTTGGCGCTCACCTCACCGAACAGAATGGTAAACCGGGAGTCCACTTCGCGGTCTGGGCGCCCAATGCTGAAAAGATTGCCGTTATCGGTGATTTCAACGGTTGGGATCCCACGGTTCATCACCTGCAGAGAATAGACGGGACAGGTTACTGGCAGATCTTCATAGCCGGCGTTGAAAAAGGGATGCTGTACAAGTACGACATTACTTCGCAGTTCAATAATTACACGGCTCAGAAAACGGATCCCTATGCCTTTTATTGTGAAATTCGACCGGCTACCGCCTCCATTATCTGGGATCTGGAAGGCTACAATTGGGGGGACTGGGAATGGATGGCCGCCCGGCAGGACCGGCAGGCCCTTAACGCCCCGCTCACCGTTTACGAAGTACATCTCGGATCCTGGATGCGCGACCGGAACGGGAACTGGATGACCTACCGTGAAATCGCCGGCGAGCTGGCCGAATATGTCGCCAGGATGGGATTCACCCACGTGGAACTGCTGCCCATCAACGAACATCCCTTCGACGGCTCCTGGGGTTACCAGACAGTGGGATACTATGCCCCCACCAGCCGTTTCGGAACACCTCAGGATTTCATGTACCTGGTGGACACCCTGCACCAGCGGGATATCGGCGTGATACTCGACTGGGTGCCGGCCCATTTTCCCCGGGATGCCCACGGCCTGGGGTATTTCGACGGCACCCATCTTTATGAGCATGCCGATCCCCGCCAGGGCGAGCACCTGGACTGGGGAACCTTTATTTTCAATTACGGCAGGAATGAGGTCGCGGACTTTCTGTTGTCCAATGCCCTTTTCTGGCTGGAGGTCTATCATATCGACGGATTACGGGTCGATGCCGTAGCCTCCATGCTCTATCTGGACTATTCCCGCAAGGAAGGTGAATGGATCCCCAACAAATACGGCGGCCGCGAAAACCTGGAAGCCATCGACTTTCTCAAGAAATTTAATGAATTGGTCTATCAGGAGCATCCGGGGATCATCACCATGGCCGAGGAGTCCACCTCCTGGCCCATGGTATCCAGACCCACCTACGCCGGGGGTCTGGGATTCAGTCACAAGTGGAACATGGGCTGGATGCACGACACCCTGAGCTACATGCAGACCGACCCGATTTACCGGTCCTATCATCATCAGAATCTGACCTTCAGCCTGCTCTACGCTTTCCAGGAAAATTTCATCCTGCCCTTTTCCCATGACGAGGTGGTTCACGGCAAAGGCTCACTCATCAACAAGATGCCGGGAGACGAGTGGCGCAAATTCGCCAACCTTCGACTCGTTTATGGCTATATGTTTACCCATCCCGGTAAAAAGCTCCTTTTCATGGGCTGTGAATTCGGGCAGTGGTCGGAATGGAACCATGACAGCGAACTGGAATGGAATCTGCTCCAGCATGAGTATCATAAAGGCGTGCAGCGCTGGATCCGTGATCTCAATACTTTTCTTCGGGGTGAACCGGCGCTTCATACACTCGATTCCGATACCGCCGGTTTTTCCTGGATCGACTGCAACGACAGCCAGCAGAGCGTCCTGTCATTCATCCGTTATGGAAAGAGCCCCGGAGACATCGTTGTCTGTATCGGCAACTTCACCCCTGTCCCCCGCCACAACTACCGTCTCGGTGTTCCGGAAATGGGTTACTGGGAGGAGGCCCTGAACAGCGACGCGCCCCTTTACGGAGGCAGCGGTCAGGGCAATTTCGGTGGTAAAGAGGCCACACCCCTTTCTGTCCATGGCAGAGAGCAGTCACTCAACATCACCCTGCCCCCTCTGGCCATGGTGGTCTTCCGATGGATACCAGATCCCTTCATATCCGGAAGCGGACAGGCGTTCAGCAAAGAGTAACATGGCCGACGAACAGGTGGATGAAAAACGTACCGCAGTGAAGGCGGCCCTGAGAGCTCTCGGCATCAGACAGTTCCTCCTGGGCATTCATGATCCTGCCTTTCCAAGTCTGGCTGAGGAGGACATCGGTCGCGGCACCCCCTACTCCAGGGGAGCCAGTGGATTTATCAGTTTTATCAGTGAACTCGGTTTCAACGGTCTCCAACTCGGTCCCCAGGGAATAACCACCCCGGTAAACCCCTCCCCTTATGACGGCACACTTTTTTCAAAGAATCCCCTTTCCCTGGCTCCTTTCCAGTTGATCGGCGCCCCCTGGAATCTGCTTAGCCCCGATCAGGTCAAGCTCCCCGTTAATTCCTCTCTGGCCGTAGACCGGGTAAATAACCGTGCTGCCAGAAAGATCATAAAGCAGGTTACCGAACAGATCTGCAGGAATTACCTGGGTGAAGGGGAAGAGAAATGCGGAAACATTTCAACCAGGATCAAGCGTTCTTTTGACATCTTCCGCCAGGACAACAGCTCCTGGCTGGAACGCGACGCCCTCTATGAAATCCTCCGCAAGTATTACGGCGGCAGCAACTGGCAGCAGTGGCGAAAGGGAGACAAGGCCTGGCTGGACAGACATCTTTTCGCCCAACCACTGACTGGCCGGACAGAAGCAGCTTTACGGATCGACTCGCTCCACGAATGTTACGGCGAAGAGATCGAAGGATATAAATTCATTCAGTTTCTGCTCAGCCAACAGCACCAGGCATTCCGAGAACGCTGCAGATCCATGGACTTGAAACTATACGGTGACTGCCAGATAGGTCTGTCCAGCAGGGACTCCTGGTACGGCCGGTCATTTATTCTTCGGAACTATGTAATGGGGGCCCCACCCAGCCGGACCAACCCCGAAGGCCAGCCCTGGAACTATTCGGTCCTGGATCCCAGGCAGTACTATCAGGACAGAGGGAAAAGATACCACAAGCCCGGTGCTGCCGTTCGCTTTTTCAAGGAACGGGTTGATAAACTGTTTGAAGAATTCGACGGCCTCAGACTCGATCACCCCCACGGCCTGGTCTGTCCCTGGGTATACCGGCGCGGTCAGAAAAATCCGGTCAAAGCCGTACAGGAGGGGGCTCGTCTTTTTGCCTCGCCGGACCTGATCGACCATCCGGAACTGGCTGATTTAGCCATTCCCCGGCCTGACCAGATAGACCGGCGGCAAACACGGTATGACGACAGCTGGGTGAGAGATCTTGACCCGGACCAGGTAAACCGATACGGTGTCCTGATCGACATCGTCATGGATTCCGCCAGGCGTCATGGCCGCAGCCCTGGTGACATTGCCTGTGAGATTCTGAGCACCCAGCCCTATCCCATCAAAAGAGTCATGGAACTCTACGGCCTCGGCCGTTTTCGGGTTACCCAGAAAGCCGATCTCAACAACCCTTCGGATGTCTATCGCAGCGAAAATGCCCATCCAGAGGACTGGGTCATGATCGGCAATCACGACACCCCTACCCTCTGGCAAAAAGCGGCCGAGTGGATAGATTCCGGAGCCTCCCTCCAGCAGGCCGCCTACCTGGCAGAGCGCCTCTCGATCCCTGATCAGGATCGGGCCTCCTGGGTGGAACGGACCGCCGCAGACGCCGGGGAACTGGCTCAGGCCAAATTCGCCGACCTGTTTGTCGGGCCGGCCCGCAATATCCTGGTTTTTTATACAGACCTGCTGGGAGTCGAGGAACCTTACAATAAACCCGGCACCGTCAACCGTCACAACTGGTCGCTGCGCATTCCCCCTGATTACCGGAAACGTTATCTCAACGGTCTGCAGAAAAAGAGGGTCCTCGATATCCCCAGGGCACTGGCCCAGGCGCTCCGGGCCAGGGGGCCTGAATGCTCCAGCCGCCACCGCGACTTGATGGCAGTCCTGGAACCCTGTTCACGTATTGCAGACAACCATTTCCGCAATTGAACATAACGACAATTCAAGCTGATGACTGCAATACGCCTCAACCTCATTTTACTCGGAATTTTGCTGATAAGCGGCTGTGCTGCCGATCTGGTAAGAGAAGCGGATTCGACCTTCAAAAGCGGAAGCTATGAAAAATCAGCCGACCTGTATGCCAAATATCTGCACAAGCATCCCGATGCTTTTCTTACCAGAAGAAAATACGGTTTGGCTTTGCTGAAGACTGGTCGTCCGAAGGAGGCGGTTGAGCAATTTGAATCGATTATTGATGATCATCCCAGGGACTATAAATCTCTTCTCCATCTCGGTCTGGCCTACCTGAAATCCGGGGATTACCATAAGACTCTTGAAGTCTGGCGGACCTACGAAACCGGAGGAAAACCTCTGATCGCCAAGGAGATAAGACGGCAGTCCCATCGTCTAACCAAAGCCCTTCCCACAATCTCGAATGAACTTGTTCTCGATGTTAAATCAGCCGTGGAAAAGGCCATCAATGCCCAGGAGTTGCGAAATGCCTACAATAATGCACGGCTGGAAGCCTGCGGCGGCGGCTGATAAATCCTGCGGCGGCCGGTCCGGCCGCACAGTCCAGAGCGAAACAAGCTGAAGTGAGCATCTGACATACATGAAAATAACCTCATTGCAAGGAATTAGCCGGAAATCCGGTTCCCCCTCCGCCTCGCGCAACATCTGAATTTATCTTGCAAATCACCCTTGAAACGATTATCAGTGTGATTGAATTGCGCTTCAGCATCCAGCTGAGCCTTGAGATCCATATGCAGAATGCTCTGTCGAGATCATACTTCGGTATGAACGCCCTGAAGCATTCTGACTAAGTATTTGTTTTAAAGAGTAAATCAACTCACTCGGCGTGGCCCCGAAAAGGACGAAGTGTGCTTGGAAGTGAAATCGGTGGCCCGTCTGTTTACATTTTTTTAGAATCAGGAGAAGATATTGCCAGCTGACCGGTGGAACGAAATGGCCGACAAGGCTCTGCGCTGGCTGGCGCTTGAAGGTGGAAAAACCAGCCTGATCCGCCACCTGGTGATCCTGCTTCTTTTGGCCCTGACAGCCCAGCAGGGAGCAAAACTGACCTGGGCCCTGCTGGAAAGTCCCCCGACGCCTGCGGTTTCTCTCACCGATCTCCGGCAGCAGGCCCTGTCCCAGAAGACCTCTCCTTCTGAAACCGGTGGGGATGTCAGAACGAACCAGGCTGCACTCCATCTGTTCGGTGAACCTGAATCCATACTGGTCAATGAACCTGCACCATCTCCTGTTGACGTTCCGGAAACGACACTCAATCTTACTCTGCGGGGGGTCATTGCCGCCAAACCCATGAGAAAGGCAGTAGCCGTCATAGGTGAGGACAATAAAGAGGACGGTATCTACCGCATAGGAGATACAGTTCCCGGTAATGCCCGCATAAAAGCGATTTACCCTGACCGGGTTATTCTGGAGCGGTCTGGCAAACTGGAAACCCTCTTTATAGAAGACGCCGACAGAAAACAGAACACGAATCTCGCTGGTCCAGCTGCCAGGGGAGAACATCTCCAGATCAACCGAAACTACCTGAACCGGAAGATGAGAAATATTCCGGAACTCGCCAAAGAGGTGGGCGTGGAACCGCATTATCGTGACGGCGGACAGTACGGCTACAAAATTGTTTCAGCAACAAACAGTCCCTTTCTGAAAAATCTCGGGCTTCAGTCCGGAGACATCCTCTATGAAGTAAACGGGATCAGTCTGGCCAATGCCAGTCAGGCCCTTGCCGCCTATGAAAAACTCCAGGATTCCAGGGAGATCTGGCTGGAAATCGAACGAGACGGACAACG
>JBEPXR010000080.1:0-9418 GCA_041641775.1 Desulfobia sp.
CTGGCATGACACTGATGTTCGCTCGCAGCCTGGGGGAATTCGGCGCCACCATTATATTAGCCGGTAATATTCCCGGCGTCACCCAGACCATACCTCTGGCGATTTACGAGTATACCAGCACCCCGGGCGGGGATCGAATGGCTCTGAAACTCTGTCTGGTCTCCATCGTTCTCTCGTTTACGGTGCTCCTGATCAGTGAAGCCGCCAATCGATCGTTTAAGAAGGGGGCTTCCTGATGGTGCTTGAGGCTGCGGTCACCAAGAGTTTCAAAAAGTTCACCCTGGAGGCTGACATCACCGTCAGCGCCAGATGCTGCGGGGTCTTCGGACCATCCGGCAGCGGCAAATCCACCCTGGTGAGCCTCCTGGCCGGCTTGCACCGACCCGACCACGGACGGATTGAGCTTTCCGGCCGGGTTCTGTTCGACTCGGCAGACAAGATTGATCTGCCTCCAAAAGCACGGCGGATAGGCGTAGTGTTTCAGCATTCCCATCTCTTTCCGCATCTCAATGTACGGAAGAATCTTTTCTACGGCTGGAAGCGGACCAGAGCGGCGGAAAGGCGGATCGATCCGGATGCCCTGATCAGGGTTCTGGACCTGGAACACCTGCTGTCACGCAGGGTGTCCGGGCTTTCCGGAGGAGAGCGGCAGCGGGTTGCCCTGGCCCGCACCATGCTGGCCTGCCCCCGCCTTATTCTGATGGACGAGCCCCTGGCCCGACTGGACGAACAATTAAAATATCAGATCATCCCCTATCTGAAAAAGGTGTTCAGTGAATTCGACATTCCCCTTCTGTTCATCAGTCATTCACTGCAGGAGCAGCGCCTGCTCACCGAGGAAGTGCTGGTCTTCGAACGCGGGCGGGTGAGCCAGTCTCTGCCGGTTGAAGAGTTGGCCCGCCAGCAGCTTGGCTGCGGCAGCCGAGGGTACGCCAACCTGCTCACCCTTAACCACCCTGAAGCCCTGGGTGATCTATGGCGCTACCACTGGGGTGGAGTGGAATTGATTGCTGCAGAACCTGGCAATGCTGGCGTAAACCTCTTTGAACTCGGGGCAAAGGATATCACCCTGTTCAAACGGCATCCGGAGGCGACCAGCGCCCGCAACCTTATTGCCTGCCGGGTGAAGAGTCTCTTCGGGGAAGGAAACCGGGTAGGAGTTGAACTGAACTGTCCCGGGGGCACTCTCGTTTCCCAGATCGTGCCGGATTCTGTGCGGCAACTGGACCTCAGCGAAGGGGTGGAAGTGACTGCGGTCATCAAGGCCTCGGCTTTGCGAAGGCTGTTTTGACCTTGATTCACAATATCCTGATTTAACAAATAAAATGACTGGGCTCATGGTTTTGGTGATGAAAATTTTAATTCATCAAATTCTACTCAAGGGTCTCTTAAGGGTGCCTTGAAAAATTAGACATCCCTCCTGGCACCGGAAACTGAATCCATCGACCGTGGTTGCCAGCAGAACTTTAAAATATTTTAAAGATTCCTTTTATCGCCTTTTTACTTTCCAGAAAAAGGTGTACATATACCTCACAATCATAGTTTCGTGGACCGCTTACCAGCTTCTGGATAATGGCGAAAAACGTAAACCAATGTCTGGAAAACCATCGGAATTCAATCTTTGAACCATTGGAGCAATCCCAAAAATCAGTCAGGAATCGTAGTGTAAATTGGTCCCTGAGCTGAGTCATAGATTAAAAAACGTGCCGACAAATAATGCAAAGTTCTTCTTTTGACACATACTTCCATTACAGTATTTTTTGGCTTCTGATCTTCGGACTTCTCACTCTTGTGGCATTCCACAATTATATTCTCTTCCATAGTCTCACAGAGATTTTCAGCATCGTCATAGCCGGCGGTATATTCATGTTTGCCTGGGCATCCCGCAATATCCTGTCTAGTTATTATCTCCTTTTTATAGGCATTGCTTATCTCTTTGTCGGCTTGACAGATCTACTTCATACTCTTTCCTATAAAGGGATGGAAATCTTACCCGACTACAGGGCAAATGAGGCCACCCAGCTATGGATAGCCGCCCGCTATATAGAAAGTTTGAGTTTACTTGCCGCACCGGTTTTCCTGAAAAAAAGACTTCGTCCCGATTTAATCTTTGCCGGTTTCAGTCTTCTTTTCGCTTTAATCCTATATTCCATTTTCTTCTCTGATCTCTTTCCGGCCTGTTACCTTGAGGGACAGGGTCTGACTCCATTTAAGATTATAAGCGAATACCTGATTTGCTTACTGCTCATAGCAGCCGGAAGTTATCTTTATTATTACCGTCACCATTTCGAACAAGGCGTATTTAAGCTTATTATCGCCTCCATCCTGCTCACTATGATTGCCGAGTTGGCTTTTACTACTTATATCAGCGTCTATGGCTGGGCTAATTTTGCTGGCCATTTGCTGAAAATACTTTCTTTCTCTTGTATCTACCTGGCCATAATAGAGACAGGACTGACAAGGCCTTATTCCCTGCTATTTCGTGATCTGAAAAAGAGCAGGGAAGAAGAGAGACTGGCCAAAAAGGAATTGCAACAGGAACGCAACGCCCTTAAAGAAAGTGAAGAACGGTTCCGGACTCTCGCCGATAATATCTCTCAGCTCGTTTGGATGGCTGACGATAGAGGCCAGATTTTCTGGTATAACAAAAGATGGCATGAATACACCGGAACCGGATTTGAGGAAATAGTCAGCGCTGATTGGCATAAAACACTCCATCCCGAGTATGCCGATCGAGTGGCGGAAAAAATGAGCAGGTTCTTTGAATACGGGGAAGTCTGGGAAGATACTTTCCCACTATTAGGCAAGGACGGCCAATACCGCTGGTTTCTCTCCAGGGCTGTTCCTATTGGCAATGAAGAAGGCGGGATCCTCCGCTGGTTTGGCACACATACTGATATAACAGAACTTCGGGATGCTCAGCTTTCGACCGAAAAAATGGCAGCCGAACTGGCCCGCTCCAACCAGGAATTGGATCAATTTGCTCACATCGCCTCCCATGATCTGAAAGAACCACTGAACTCTGTCACTGGTTTTCTCAGCCTGCTCTCCCGTCGTTATCAAGGAAAGCTTGATGCCGAGGCGGACAAATTCATAAGCTTTGCCGTAAAGGGGGCGCAGAGAATGCAGCAGCTGATTGATGATATCCTCACCTTCTCCCAAGTGAATACCGGAAAGAATACTTTCATTACCACGGATTGCCAAGGTGTTCTCGAGGAAGCTCTTGCAAATCTGCATTCAACAATCGAAGAGAGTAAGGCCGAAGTTACTTATGATGAGTTACCGGTAGTCACAGCAGACAGGAATCAACTCATGCAGCTCTTTCAAAACCTGATTGGCAATGCCCTCAATTACCGAAAGGACGATGAATCACCGCGTATTCATATTACTGCGAAGGAGAAAAAAACTGGTTGGGAGTTCCAGGTAAACGATAATGGCATCGGTATTGAATCAGATCAGCAGGAACGAATATTTCAAATATTTCAACGGTTACATACTGAGGAGAAATATTCCGGCACAGGAATCGGTCTGGCCACCAGCAAGAAAATCGTAGAACTCCATGGAGGCAGGATCTGGGTGGAATCGGAGATAGGGCGAGGTTCTAGCTTCTTTTTCACTTTACCGGCAACTTGAATTCGCCGCGACATGGTATTTAAAACCATTCTTTACTCATCAAAGTAGGATCGCCACCATCCGATACCTTATAGGATCGGGACATTGGTTCGAATCCCTTTATTTTTGCAACCGTCAGAGCCATGTTTTGCGTCCTAGATATATTATTATTTCGATGGAATAAATGAGAGGTGGAGGGCAAATTCTCTAAAATGCCCCCAAATATGCCTCCAATTTTCGTGGATTTCAGTAGACTACATTGGACAATAACAGACAAAGCCTCTCCAAATATCATTATTTTACAGATACTTATAGAATAAGGTGGACTACATTTGGACTTACTGCTGGCGGAGAGGGTGGGATTCGAACCCACGGTCCCCATAAGGGACAACGGTTTTCGAGACCGCCCCGTTCGACCGCTCCGGCACCTCTCCGCTTGTATTATGGTGTGGATTTATCTGTGTCCTGCAGTTACTGCATGATTTAAGACGACCGAGGTCGCCTACTCGATCATCCTTCCCCTGTCACCCTGCATTTCAGTGAGCCCCCTGTGCAGGACAATGGTCCGCCCTCTTTCCTGTCCTTCTGAAAAAATACCACCCTCGACCCGGGAAACACAGCTTCTACCTTTGGCCAGGCGAGGATGGCGCTCCCCCATGAATTTCTGCAGACCGGGATCGGCCTCCAGACAGATAAGGCTCCTGGTACGGCAGGCTGGTGATGAAGCCCTGTCCACAGTGCGGAGCCTCTCCTGTTCCCTGAGGGTATCACGGAAACCCTCCAGGAGGCCGAGATAAAAGCTGTTTCTGGCCCTTATCCCTTTGGTCCCTCCGGCTGTCCGTCGCTTTTTCCAGTACAGAGGCAGCTGGTTTTCCAGAAAAAAGTAGCAGTAGCGGGCAACTTCCACATTTTCCCGGCGACCCAGCAGCTCCACGGTTTTGTGGTACTCATTCAAAACCGGATCATAAAGACGGGAAAGAACAACCTGGACGTAGAAAAATTCCTGAAGAATAGTGCAGATCTTGCGCTGATACCCTTCCAGTCTCTTGCGCCGGTGGTTGATAACCGTATAGTCATAACCGTTCCGGTCGTCCCCGGCAAATTCCTGCAGGTTGTATTTTTCCATCAGCTGACTGGCCTTGTCCATGGCCAGGACAGCCTCGTTCCTGTTGTCAGACCTGGCCAGGGACAGAAGCTTCTCCACTTTGGCAATATACTTCCTTCCTTCCATGGTATCAACTGAAGGATCCCCCGCGGTAGCCACTTCTCCAGCCAGATCGCTTCCGCTCCGGCGAAAGTGTGGTGGAACACCAAGGATATCGCAGGCTTTCTGGAAGGGTTTGCCATGGGAGGGACCCCTGTTGCCAAACACTTCCGAACAGCACTGATGGGCCATTTCATGCTTCAGAACCTGTAGCGTCGTATCCCAGGAGAAAGAGGTGATCAGGTTGGCGCTTATCCGGATGGTCCGGATATCCGGATGCCAGCTGCCATAGATTTTCTCGGACTGGCTGATCTCAAAGGCGGGGGTGCTGAGCTGCAGGCCATAGGTCCAGCAGATATCTTCAAACTCGCGTAGCAGTTGCCTGGTCCAGAGCCCGTATAAAGATAACATAATGGGTATACCTCAGCTCAAATACTCATCCAGGAGAGGTTCGTGGGAATATAGGGGACAGGAGGAGCAGAGGGGCTTTGATTTTTTGCAGAAGGTTTTGCCCAGGCGGACCAGGAGGGCATGATATTCATTGAAAATAGCCGGATCCTCTTCAAGGTTGTCATGAAAAAGTTCCTGAATCTCACGGTAATCCGCTCCTTCCGGTACGAGGCCATGACGCAGCAGTATCCTGTAGGTGTAGGCATCCACGACAAAATACGGCTGACCCGCGGCATAAAGCAGTATGGAATCGGCGGTCTCCTGACCGATGCCTTTCACGCCGAGAAGTTTTTCCCGCAGTGCCTCACGGTCCTGTTCAAGAAAAGCGTGCAGATCCTCGGAGCCGTCACACTCTCCCTGAACAAGGTCCAGGAGATTTTTCAACCTGCCCGCCTTGATGTTGTAGTAGCCGGCCGGCCGGATCTTGTCCGCCAGTACTTCCCGGGGCAGCTCGACAAGAGCTTCCAGGGAAAGGAGGTTGTCTTTTTTGAGGTTGTCAAGAGCCCGGCTCACGTTATTCCAGTTGGTGTTCTGAGTCAGGACCGCCCCGACCATAATCTCCAAAGCGGTGTCTCCAGGCCACCAGTGCTGGGAACCGAAATGGTCGTAAAGGGTGGTATAGATCTCGAACAGATCCGCCATGATAGAAGTCAGCAGTTAAAGGGATTTCAAGAAATGAACGTCTCGGGGATAATCAGAGGCTGCACATCCGGCAAAAACGGAGGGCAGCAGACACACTAATCGGAGCGGATAAACAACATGTAGACGATGATGGCAACCGCGGCTATGCCCACCCCGGCAACGGGCAGCACCTTGCTGAGCTGGAGTTCGCCTTCCACGATAAAATCCTGGGCAAAGCGGCTTCCAGAGAAAAGCCAGAGCCCTATCACCACTCCGGTAAAAACCAGATTTCTCACAGCCAGCCGGTAAATCCACCAGATCATGAGGGCCAGAAAAGGGATCAGGAAATAGGGGTTGGTGAACAGGGCTTTGACCTGCACTTCCTGGACCTGTTCAAGGACCTTGGTACTATGGATAAATTCAACTACCGGACCTAGTACATCAGCCATGATCTTTACTCCACGGAATCTCCCGCCGTAGCCTTCCGATATATTTTCAGGGCACAGTACGAACCGCACATCGAACAAGCATCTCCCTTGTATGTACCCCCTTCCTCCCTGTATTGCCAGGCCTTGTCCGGGTCCAGGGACATTTCGATCTGTCCTTTCCAGTCCAGCCGGTTGCGCCGTTTCGCCATTTCCACGTCCCTTTCCATGGCTCCCGGAACCCCTTTGCTGATATCAGCGGCATGGGCGGCAATCCGCGACGCTATGATGCCCTCCCGGACATCCTCTGAAGACGGGAGCTTCAGGTGTTCGGCCGGAGTGACATAGCAGAGGAAATCGGCTCCGGCTCCGGCGGCTATCGCCCCGCCGATGGCACTGGTGATGTGATCATAACCGGGAGCGACATCGGTGACCAGGGGACCCAGGACATAGAAGGGAGCTCCGTGGCATAATCTCTTCTGCAGAAGAATATTGGCCTGGATCTGGTCCATGGGCATGTGGCCCGGGCCCTCGATGATGACCTGCACCCCGGCGTCCCAGGCCCGCTGGGTCAGCTCGCCGAGATGGATCAGTTCCTGGATCTGCCCCCGGTCGGTGGCATCGGCCAGGCAGCCGGGCCGCAAGCCGTCTCCCAGGCTGATGGTCACCTCGTGCTCCCTGAGAATGGCCAGGATATCATCATAATGCTCGTAGAAAGGATTTTCAGCAGCGTTGTGGCGCATCCACTCTATGGTGAAGGACCCGCCCCGGCTGACCACTCCCATGAGCCGCTGGTGATTTTTAACTCGGTCCAGACTGTCCCGGGTCAGGCCGCAGTGGATGGTCATGAAGTCCACCCCGTCTTCGGCCTGCTGCTTTATGGTGGCAAGCATTTCCTCCACAGTGACGTCGCCGATCTGCCGGCCGTCTTTTTCCACGGCCTCGGAGATCGTCTGATAGACGGGGACGGTTCCCAGGGGCACTGTGCAGTGCTCCAGGATTTTGCGCCTGATATCGTTCAGGTTCTCGCCCATGGAAAGATCCATGACCGCATCCGCTCCGGCCTTGAGGGAAGTGCACAGTTTTTCCATCTCCTGCTCCATTCCGGGCAGGTCTTTGGAAGCCCCGATATTGGCGTTCACTTTAGTGGTCAGGCCTTTGCCCACCCCCATCAGGTTTTCGAAATTATGATGTATATTCTTGGGGATGGCAATCACCCCGGAAGCCACTCCCTCCCTGATCTTCTCCGGGGTTGTTCCCTCCCTGCGGGCGCAGGCCTCAAAAATAGGGGTGATCTTCCCATTTACTGCGTCTTCACGAATGCTCATATTAAAAGTACTTGAATGTAAAAATTGTAAAAATTACCTCAATCATGTTTTTCGCAGGTTGTTTCACCCTGATTGATAAATGACAAGCTCTCAGAATACCAGCCCCCAAATCCTAATGCAACTTAAAACCTTGACTCTTCCTGCGTCATTCTTGACAGAACGGCTTTGATGTTTATCTTTCATTCAGCTCAGGAAAAATTTTTTTGCAGGGTTCCTTCTGCCCTCCCGGTTCACCAGGACAGTTATCTTCCTCCCCGGCATCAGCACTGAACCGGCGACCTTTTGAGAAAATCGTTTTCAATCATAAATCAACAGAGAAAAGGAGAAAATACATGGCAACCACAGAAACAAGGGAATTCCAGGCGGAAGTCAACCAACTACTGGACATCGTCATCAATTCCTTATATACAGAAAAAGATGTCTTCCTCCGGGAACTTATATCCAACGCCGCCGATGCCCTGGAAAAATTCCGCCACCAGCAGCTGGTCGAGGATAAGGTATACGATCCTGACGCCTCCCTGGAAATCAATATCAGCGTCAACGAAGCCGACAACACCCTGACCATAATCGATTCCGGAATCGGCATGACCCGGGCCGAACTGGAAAGCCAGCTGGGCACCATTGCCCATTCCGGGTCCAAAAATTTTCTGGAACGCCTCAAGGAGGGCGGGGAGGAAAGCCTCAACCTCATCGGCCAGTTCGGCGTCGGTTTTTACGCCGCCTTTATGGTGGCCAAAAAAGTTCGGGTACTTTCCCGTTCCTACAAACCGGATGCCGACGGCTGCGAATGGTCTTCCGACGGCGGAGGCAGCTATACCCTGGCTCCTGCTGAAGGTCTGCATCGGGGAACCAAGATCATTCTGGAACTTAAAGAAGATGCCAAGCAATACGCCAAAGAAGAAGAAGTAAAGCGGATCATCAAGGAATATTCCAACTTCGTCCCCTTTCCCATCAAGGTGGGCGGTGAAAAGGTAAACACGGTTCAGGCCCTGTGGGCACGGGATAAGAAGGAGATCAGCGAGGAAGAGTATACCGAGTTCTACAAATTCATTGCCAATGCCTTCGACGAACCCCTGAGTCATCTTCACTTCAGCACCGACGCCCCCCTGACCATCAAGGCCCTTCTCTTCGTTCCTTCCGAAAATATTGAACTTATGGGATTCGGCCGGATCGACCCGGGGGTCAGTCTTTACTGCAAAAGAGTGCTGATCGAGCAGCACAGCAAAAACATCCTTCCGGAATGGCTGCGCTTTGTCAAAGGGGTGGTTGACAGTGAAGACCTGCCGTTGAACATATCGCGTCAGGCCCTGCAGGATAACGCCCTGGTTGCCAAACTCCGGCAGATCATTACCAAGCGCCTCCTGAAGTTCTGGGAAGAACAGGCCCAAAAAAGCCCGGAAGAGTACGAAAAGTTCTGGCGGACTTTCGGCATCTTCCTGAAAGAAGGTGCCACCACCGATTATACCCACAGGGAAAAAATCGCCCATCTGCTTCGTTTCGAATCATCCAAATCAGAACCTGGGCAGCTGATCTCTCTGGCTGACTACGTCGACCGCATGCAGGAGGGACAGGATAATATCTATTATATAAACGGCCCCAACCGGGAATCCATTGAAAGAGGGCCTTACCTCGAGGCCTTCCGCCAGAAGGACATCGAAGTCATCTACACCATGGAGCCCATTGATGATTTTGTTTTCAGTCATCTGGGGGAATTCGACTCCAAGAAGCTGGTCTCTGCCGACCGCTCCGACCTTGAGCTCCCTGATACAGGGAAAAAA
>JBEPXR010000081.1:0-9410 GCA_041641775.1 Desulfobia sp.
TTTTCATCAGTATCTGAATCAATCGCACAGACTGGTTGACACTTGTTGAGGAGCGGGGAATGTAATCCGGAAGCCTGATGTGAAGCAGACCGCAGTCCTCGAAGAACTTGGCGGCCACCTGCTCTGTGAGCTGTCTCGGTTCCTTGCCTTCGCGGATGGCGGTCCGGATTGCTTTGTCTTCTATATCGGTAAAGTTGATCAGTCGTTCCACCCGGTAGCCCAGATATCCCAGATAGCGCCAGAGAATATCCTCATAAAGAAAACTCCTGTAATTGCCTATATGGGGCAAACTGTAGATAGAGGGACCGCAGGTAAATATTTTCACTCTGTTGCCGTCCCTGGGAACAAACCGTTCCTTTCTGCCGGTCATGGTGTTTTGCAGCATTAGAGGATGTTGTTCTTTCATTGACACCATTCCTTGCTCCTTGTCCTATTATTTTGTAACCTGTTTGGAGGTGGATGTCTTCTTTCCTGCATATACAGCTTACAACGTATCATATACACCTGTCAAAGCTGAGAGATATTCATCATCTGATATCTCCTTTCAGCTCAGCGGAATGCCACCAAATGACAAACGGCTGAATCGGGGGTTACGTTAATGAATGAAAATCAGCGCCGTACTGCCGAGAGGATACTGTTTACTGATCAGTATCAGCTAACCATGGCCCAGCTCTATTTTCGTATGGGCCTGCATGAAAAAACAGCGCAATTTGATCATCTTTTCCGGAAAAACCCGGACTATGGTTCCCACCAGGCCGGGTACTGCGTGAACGCCGGTCTCGAATGGCTGCTCGATTGGATGCAGGATGTCCGTTTTACCGACAGTGACCTTGAATATATGGCGGCCCAGAAATCCCTGAGCGGCAAGCCGGTTTTTGACAGGGATTTTCTTGACTGGCTGCGGGTAAACGGTAATTTTGAAGCCATCACCATGAAGGCGATTCCAGAGGGCAGGGTGGTTCATCCCAATACCCCTGTCACTACCGTGCAGGGACCGCTGGCCATGGCTCAGATTCTTGAAACCCCGCTCCTGAACCATCTTAACTATCAGACCCTGATAGCTACCAAAGGAGCAAGAATTCACACTGCAAGCCAGGGTGGGATGGTTCTCGAGTTCGGTCTGCGCAGGGCACAGGGGAAGGGAGGCAACGCCGGCGTGCGGGGAGCTCTTATCGGGGGAGTCGATTTTTCCTCCAACGTGGGGATATCACACGTTCTGGGTTACCCTCCAAAGGGTACTCATGCTCACAGTATGGTCCAGGTCTTTCTTGCTCTCTACGGCAGTGAGCTGGAGGCTTTCCGGGCCTATGCCGAAATCTATCCCGATGACTGCCTCCTGCTGGTTGACACGGTTAACACCTTGGAAAGCGGAGTTCCTAATGCCGTCAAGGTATTTGAGGAATTAAGGCGTAAGGGACATAAGCCTTTTGGCATACGCCTGGATTCCGGCGACCTCGCTTACCTGGCCATTCAGTCAGCCAGGATACTCAACGATGCCGGATTCCCGGACGTAAAGATAGTCCTCTCCAACGAGCTGGATGAACTGGTTATCTGGCAAATTATCAGTCAGATCAGGGAAGAAGGCGGAAGATACGGGGTGGACCCTGACCACCTCGTGGAAAGACTGATATACGGTGTCGGGACCCGTCTTATTACTTCAAAGGGGGCAGCCGCACTGGACGGGGTTTATAAATTGGTAGCGGTTGAAAAGGATGATGAGTTGATCCCGGCCATTAAAATTTCCGAATCGCCCGCCAAAACGTTGAATCCCGGAAATAAACAGGTCTGGCGGCTCTACGATGAGCGGGAGAAGGCAACCGCGGACTACCTTGCCCTGGATCAGGAGAATCCGGAAGAAGTGGAGTCCCTTATTCTCCGGCATCCCATCAATCACAGTAAAAGAAGAAAGATCGACTCTGCCAGGTTGACCAGGATAGAACCGTTAATGGAGGAGATTCTGCTGGACGGCAGGGTGGTCTGCGATTTTCCGGATATAGAGGCAATGCGGAAGCGACGTCACGAAGACGTTGAAAAACTTGATCCAGGAGTCAAAAGACTCATCAACCCGCATAGATATCACGTCTCTCTTTCCGAGAAACTGTGGGATTTGAAACAGCGTCTGATTGCGGAAAACACTTGATCCCGGGAAATTGGGCATGTTCATATAAAAAACAGGAGCGGAGCCAATGTCAATCTCAGTCGAAACAGAAAAACTTAAGAAGCTGGCTAAATTTATCCGTTATTACATTCTCACCGCTACAACTAGAGCCGGCTCTGGTCATCCCACCACAGCGCTTTCGGCAACGGATCTGATGACCGGGCTTCTTTTTGGCGGCGGGTTTCATTATGACGTCAATCAGCCGAAGAATCCCAATAATGACCGGCTCATCTTTTCCAAGGGTCATGCTTCCCCCCTGTTTTATTCCCTCTGGCTGGCCGCCGGGCAAATCGAGGAAGACGAGATGTTGACCTACCGTAAGTTCGGCAGCCGATTGGAAGGCCATCCCACCAGGATCTTCCCCTATACCGAGGCTGCGACCGGCTCCCTGGGCCAGGGACTGGCCATCGGTCTGGGGCAGGCTTTGAACGGTAAATATCTGGATAAGATCCCTTACCGGACCTATGTCCTGCTCGGTGACAGTGAAATGGCGGAGGGCAGTCAGTGGGAGGCCATACAACTGGCTGCTCACTACAAACTGGATAATCTGATCGGGATAATTGATGTCAACCGTCTCGGCCAACGGGGAGAGACGATGTACGGTCATCATACCGAGGCGTATCAGAAGAGACTGGAAGCCTTTGGCTGGGAAACCCAGGTCATCGACGGGCATTCCTTTGATGAAATTCTTCCCGCTTATGAAAAGGCTCTGGAAGCCGGGGACAAGCCCGTGATGATTATCGCCAGGACCCTTAAAGGCAAAGGTGTCTCGCTGGTTGAGGATGAGAACGGCTGGCATGGGAAACCACTTCCTGAAGAAGACTACAAACAGGCGGTTCAGGAACTCGGAGAGGTCGATAAATCTGTGCGGGGAATGATTCCCAGGCCGGAAGAGCGCAAGCCGGAAAAAAAGGCGGCTGAACAGACCGGCCCCCTGACCTATAGCTCCGAGGATAAGATAGCCACTCGCAAGGCCTTCGGTTATGCATTGACCCGCATATATCCCCGCTATCCCGAACTGGTGAGCCTGGATGCCGAGGTAAGTAATTCCACGGGTGCGCAAATATTCAAGGAAGCTTATCCGGACAGCTTCTTTGAGATGTTTATTGCCGAACAGGCTATGGTAGGTGCGGCACTGGGCCTGGCCCTCAGGGGCAAACTGGTTTTTGTCTCCACCTTTGCCGCCTTTTTATCCAGGGCCTATGATCAGATCAGAATGAGCCAGTATTCCGATGCCAATCTGAAGCTGGTAGGCTCTCATGCCGGGGTTTCCATAGGGGAGGACGGTCCCTCTCAGATGGGGTTGGAAGACATTGCCATGTTCAGGGCAATTCTTGACTCGGTGGTTCTCTATCCGGCCGATGCCGTGGCCATGGAAAGAATCGTGGAGGAAGCGGCCGGTCACCGGGGAATCGTCTATATTCGGGCCACCAGGGCGGCGGTACCGGTCATATATTCTCCGGACGAACGTTTTCCTGTAGGCGGCAGTCATGTCCTCAGGCAGAGCGACAAGGATCAGGTGACCGTTGTTACTGCCGGAATAACGATCTTTGAGGCCCTCAAGGCTTATGATGAACTCCATGAAGTGGGTGTTTTTATAAGAATAATCGATCTCTATTCCATAAAACCCCTTGACAGGGAAACTTTGCTGAAGGCCGCCGGATCAACCAGGAGTATATTGACGGTGGAAGATCATTACATAGAGGGCGGCCTGGGAGAAGCAGTCAAAAGCGCTCTATCCGATAAAGCGGTGCCGGTTTATTCCCTTGCCGTGAACAAAAGACCGAAAAGCGGTAAGCCCGCTGAACTTCTGGATTACGAAGATATCTCCGCCCGTGCCATTATCGACAAAATAAAGGGCCTCTTGAAGGGCTAACCGCAGACGGGAGAAGGACATGCGACTTGGCCTAGCGGCAGATCATGGTGGTTTTGAACTCAAAGAAAAAATCCTGCAGCGCCTGAAGGGTGGAAGCTGGGAGATCGTGGATTTCGGGGCATCGAAACTGGTATCAGATGACGACTATCCCGATTATGTTCTGCCTTTGGCCCGGGCGGTTGGACGGGCGGAAATTGACCGGGGCCTGGCTATCTGCGGCAGTGGTGTTGGGGCCTGCGTGGCAGCCAACAAGGTGGCTGAGGTCCGGGCCTGCCTGATTCATGATGTTTATTCAGCCCATCAGGGGGTGGAAGATGATAATATGAATATCATGTGTCTGGGCGGGCAGGTGACCGCAGCTTATTTGGCCTGGGACCTGGTCCAGACATTTCTCCGAGCCCGGTACAGCGAAGATCCCAGATTTGAACGGCGTCTGGCCAAGATCCCGGACCGTTAAGCCGAAGAAATTAGGCCGGAGACATCAGATTTTCCAGGAATTCTGTTGTGGAGATAGCTCCGCGGGCGGTCGTAATCTTCGAGTCCCACTGCAACCGACTGTCACCTGTAAGGGCCCGTATTTCTCTTTTTATCAGTCTTTTTTCATTTCCAGCAGTTCCTGGAACTCGTCCTCGGAAAGCACTTTAACATTGAGCTTTCTGGCCTGTTCCAGCTTGGAGCCAGCCCCTGGACCAACCACCACGTCATCGGTTTCCCGGGATACACTTGAGGTGGCCCGGCCCCCCTGGCTCTCCACCGTTTTTTTGGCTTCTTCCCTGGTCCATTTTTTAAGAGACCCGGTAAAAACGAACTTCAGTCCTTCCAGGGGGCGCTCCCCCTGACCTCTGAAAAGCGGGTTTTCCAGTTCAAGACCGCTGTTTTTCATCTCCTCCAGGGCTTTTCTGTTGTGCTCTTCGCTGAAGAAGGTGACAATGGCTCCGGCCACCTCCGGACCTATTTCCGGGATATTCTGGAGTTCTTCTTTATCCGCTTCCATCAGCTGATCCAGGTCTTGATATTTTGAGGCCAGGACTCCGGCCATGTGTTCACCGACGTGGAGGATGCCAAGGGCGTAGATAAAGCGGTCCAGACTGGTTTTTCTGCTCTGTCTCAAAGCATCGGCCAGATTTTCCGCCGATTTATCGGCATAACCCGGAAGTTTGAGAAAATCTTCCTTTCCCAGCCTGAAGAGATCAGGGAGCCACTTGACCATGTCTTTTTCCACGAGCTGTGCGGCCCGTTTGTCTCCCAGGCCGTCTATATCCAGGGCACGGGTTGAGGCGAAGTGCTGGATGCGCTCCTTGAGCTGGGCAGGACAGTTCATATTGGTACAGCGGCTGTTTTTCTTGTCCTGGCTCACCATGATGTCCCCGCCGCAGGAGGGGCAATGGTCGGGCATGGTAAATTTTTTCTCGGAGCCGTCCCGCCGGTCTTTGATTGATTTGACCACGTAGGGAATCACGTCCCCGGCCCGTTCGACGAGGACCGTGTCACCTATCCGGATATCTTTTTCTTCAATAAGATTCATATTGTGGAGAGAGGCACGGCTTACCTCCACTCCACCAATTTTGACCGGCTCGAGCAGGGCGACCGGAGTGAGGGTCCCGGTGCGGCCCACATTGGCCTGTATATCCTTGACCACCGTCGTGCTGCTTCTGGGCGGAAATTTGAAGGCCAAAGCCCAACGCGGGTCGCGTTGTCGGGTTCCCAGTTTCTGCTGTTCGCTGAGATCGTTAACCTTGATAACCACCCCGTCGATTTCATAGTTGAGATCATCCCTGGTGGTGCTGAGTTTCTGGTGGTAACCGAGTACTTCTTCAATGTCCCTGGTCAGAACCTGCATTTTGCTGTTCACCGGCAGCCCCCACCTGGGCAGGGCCTGCAGCATTTCCCAGTGGGTCGTGAAGTCGCGGCCTTCGCACTGGGCTATAACGTAAAGAAACAGGTGGAGCGGCCTCTTTTCCGTTATCCCCGGGTCAAGCTGCCTGACTGAGCCGGCCGCCGCATTCCTTGGATTGGCAAACGGCTGTTCGTTGTTAACCAGACGGTCCCGGTTAAGCCTGTTGAACTCGTCAAGCCGCATATAGATCTCTCCCCGGACTACCAGGCGGGAAGGGACGGACTCTCCCTGATCTTCCAGCAGGGAAAGGGGAACCGAGCGGATCGTCCTGACATTGGCGGTGACCTCCTCCCCGGTGGTTCCGTCACCCCTGGTGGCGGCAGTGGTCAGAAGGCCTTCTTCATAGATTATTTCAATGGACAGACCGTCGTATTTGGGTTCGACAACGTATTCCACCTCGTTATGTCCCAATTCCTTGACACATGTCGCGGCAAAATCCCTGACTCCTTTCTCGTCATAGACAGCTTTCAGGCTCTGCATGGGCAGGGGATGACTGACCGTGCCCAGTTCCTCGCGGGGTTCTCCACCTACCTTCCTGGTGGGGGAATCATCGGTAGCCAGATCGTACTTATCCTCCAGGATCTTGAGATTTTCGAAGAGTTCATCGTACTGGGAATCGGAGATGACCGGATCGTCCAGAACATAATATCGGTAATTATGATAGCGTACCGCTTCCCTCAGTTTTTTTACCGCCTTATCTGCGGACTTTTCGTCATCGATGGCAGCGGGATCGATATCCGGGGTAAGATTCTTATCAGTCATGGCTATCTACCTTTTCAGCAGCTTGCGAAGTTGAGCAAGCGTTCTGGTGTTGAGTACGTCCTTTTGTTCCAGCCATCCCCGCCTGGCCTGATATATGCCGTAGCGGATAAGCTGCAGATTCTGGGGCATATGGGCGTCCGTAGAAATCGCGATCAGAACGCCTATATCACGGGCTGCCTTGAGATGGATGTCTGTAAGATCCAGCCGATCGGGCTGAGCATTGAGCTCAAGGTGGACGCCCTTCTTGACGGCTTCCTCCATGATTTTTTCCATGTCCACCTGGTAGGGAGCTCTGGTTCCGAGCATTCGGCCGGTGGGATGCCCGATGATGTTCAGGTATTGATTATCCATAGCTTTTACCAGACGTTCGGTCTGGTCTTCAAGTGAGAGGTTGAAGTAGGAGTGCACCGAACCGACTACCAGGTCCAGTTCCTTTAATACCGAGTCAGGCAGGTCCAGTGAGCCGTCTTTGAGAATATCGACTTCAATCCCCTTGAGAAGGGTGAAAGCTTTCAGGTTTTCATTGATTTTGTCTATTTCTTCTATTTCCTCTCTGAGTCTCTTTTCATCCAGACCGTTGGCAACCGTAATCCGCTGGGAGTGGTCGGTAATCGCCAGATATTCATAGCCCTGTTCTCTGGCCGCCTCGACCATCTCCTCCGCGGAATTCTTGCCGTCAGTGGCTTTGGTATGACTGTGGAGGTCTCCCCTGATGTCGGAGATTTCAATCAGCTCCGGCAGCGCATTGTTTCTGGCAGCCTCTATCTCGCCCCGGTCTTCCCGGAGTTCAGGTTCAATGTAGCGGAGACCGACCTTCTGGTAAATTTCTTTCTCTTTGGCACCGGCAATCTGTTTGTCGTCTTCAAAGATTCCGTATTCATTTATCTTATATCCCTGTTCAATACCAATCTTGCGTATCGCAATGTTGTGGGCCTTGGAACCGGTGAAATAGTGCAGGGCCGCCCCGTATGATTTTTCCGGCAGGACCCTGAGGTCGACCTGAATGCCGGAGCGCAGGATGACGGTTGACCGGGTATCGCCCCTGGAAACGATTCTGGTGATTTCCTCGTAATTCACGAACTTCTCCATCACTTTAGAGTCCTTTGTACAGGTAACGAGAATGTCCAGATCGCCCACCGTCTCCTTACATCGCCGATAACTCCCTGCAACCGTTACATTTTTAACTCCCTGTATATCCTCAAGATACCTGCTGAGGGGGTTGGCGAACTGTTCGGCCTCTGCCAGCTTGATCCTGCCTTCACCTTCCTTGGCACGGTTCAGGTCGTCCAGGATATTTTTTTCGCTTTTTGCCCCGAAGCCTTTAAGTTCCCTGATCTTTCCGGATTCGGCGGCCTTCCTGAGCGCATCCAGACAGTCGACTCCCAGCTTGTTATAAAGAGCGGCGACCTTCTTGGGACCGAGACTCTCCACCTTCAGGAGGTCTATAAGCTGTCGGGGGATCTCTTTCTGGAGCTGGTCCAGGAGAGGCAGGCTGCCTTTCTCAATAATGGTTTTGATTTTTCCGGCCAGGTCCTTCCCGATGCCCGGCATGTCGGTGAGGTCTTTCTCTTCCCTTATGAGCTCGGCGGCTTCCCGTGACAGGCTTTCAATAGTGCGGGCGGCATTGCGGTACGCTCGAACCCGGAACTGGTTCTCGTTTCGTATTTCCAGGAGATTGGCCACCTGGTTGAAGATTCTGGCGATATCAGCGTTGTGAATCGACAATTTCAGTACCTCCAGGAAATGGGGAGATGTTTTGCTTCAGGTAAGGGGGTAGATGTGTAACATCCCGTTGCAACAGATTAATCTTGAGCTTCAGCTTACCTGCAGAGTGGCAGGGGGTCAAGGTTAAAACAAATCGCCGAAAACTCCATGCTGAACTGCAATGGGATCGATTGTGATCCTTCACAGTGGGTATCTGTCTGTGATACAATGGGGATGTGATGATTTGGCAAAGAGGTAGAATCAGGAACGGTGACATGACGGCGGGGACTATCGGTTTCGTTTTTACCGTTTCTTTTTTTGCGGTACTCTCTGCTTCTGAGACGGCATCGGCTCCTGTCAGCATGAAACCGGAACAGATCCGGGAGTTGCGGGATGAAGTGGGGATTCTCCGTTCCAGAATATCAGAACTGGAGGATCTGAAGATCCGCCTCAGGAAACTGGAAGAGAGGTTGGAGCAGGCAGCTCCTGACCAGGTAGCTGAAAAGGAAGCAGTGAGCGAATCCGAACCTGAGTCCGAAACAGTCCAGGCAATCGATATCGGTGGGGCTTTTCGGTTCAATGCTTTCTGGAAAAGTTTTGATGAAAGCATCAAGACCAGGCGCGGAGACATAGGACTTGATCTCTTTCGTCTGAATGTCGATGGTCGCAAAAACGATATCCTGATCTCGGCGGAGTACCGCTGGTACCCCTACATGGACACCATTCATCACGGCTGGATCGGCTACGATTTCGACAAAATTGGCCGTCTCCAGGCCGGGATAACCAGGGTCCCCTTTGGCCTGCTGCCCTATGCCGCCCACAATTTCTGGTTCGGAATTCCTTACTATATTGGTCTGGCTGACGACTATGACGCCGGATTTAAGTATATCTATGACCAGGGACCATGGAATATGCAGCTGGCCTTTTTCAAAAACGGTGAACTGGCCGATGCCACCAACCTGGAGCGTTACTCCTATGACTTGGCGGCTGTAGGGCCGGCCCGCAACGAAGAG
>JBEPXR010000082.1:0-9285 GCA_041641775.1 Desulfobia sp.
TTTTTTATTTCTAATTAAAAAAACGATCTCTCAAAACTGAACAGCAGCCTGTGGGGTTGACCTTTCTTTCCTTTTAAAGGAGGTGATCCAGCCGCAGGTTCCCCTACGGCTACCTTGTTACGACTTCACCCCAATTACCAGCCATACCTTGGACGCCTGCCCCCCGAAGGTTAGCTCAACGTCTTCTGGTACAGCCGACTTTCGTGGTGTGACGGGCGGTGTGTACAAGGCCCGGGAACGTATTCACCGTGGCTTGCTGATCCACGATTACTAGCGATTCCAGCTTCACGGAGTCGAGTTGCAGACTCCGATCCGGACTGAGACCGGCTTTATGGGATTAGCTTCACCTCGCAGTGTAGCTGCCCTTTGTACCGGCCATTGTAGTACGTGTGTAGCCCTGGACATAAGGGCCATGAGGACTTGACGTCATCCACACCTTCCTCCCCGTTAACCGGGGCTGTCCCTCTAGAGTGCCCAACTTAATGATGGCAACTAAAGGCGTGGGTTGCGCTCGTTACGGGACTTAACCCAACATCTCACGACACGAGCTGACGACAGCCATGCAGCACCTGTCTCCGGGTTCTTCGTGAGAAGCACTCTTCTGTTTCCAGAAGATCCCCGGGATGTCAAGACCAGGTAAGGTTCTTCGCGTTGCATCGAATTAAACCACATACTCCACCGCTTGTGCGGGCCCCCGTCAATTCCTTTGAGTTTTAACCTTGCGGCCGTACTCCCCAGGCGGTACACTTATCGCGTTAGCTGCGACACTGAGGGGGTCAACTCCCCCAACATCTAGTGTACATCGTTTACGGCTGTGGACTACCAGGGTATCTAATCCTGTTCGCTACCCACGCTTTCGCACCTCAGCGTCAGTATTGGTCCAGAAAGTCGCCTTCGCCTCCGGTATTCCTCCCGATATCTACGAATTTCACCTCTACACCGGGAATTCCACTTTCCTCTCCCATACTCAAGCCAACCAGTTTCAGATGCACATCCAGGGTTGAGCCCTGGCATTTCACACCTGACTTGATCAGCCGCCTGCGTGCCCTTTACGCCCAGTGATTCCGAACAACGCTTGCACCCTCCGTATTACCGCGGCTGCTGGCACGGAGTTAGCCGGTGCTTCCTTTGATGGTACCTTCAAACACCACCGCTATTAACGATGATGAACTTATTCCCATCTGACAGAGCTTTACAACCCGAAGGCCTTCTTCACTCACGCGGCGTCGCTGCGTCAGGGTTTCCCCCATTGCGCAAAATTCCTCACTGCTGCCTCCCGTAGGAGTCTGGTCCGTGTTTCAGTTCCAGTGTGGCGGATCATCCTCTCAGACCCGCTAACCATCGTCGCCTAGGTAGGCCTTTACCCCACCTACTAGCTAATGATACGCAGACTCGTCCCCATGCGATAGCTTGAATCAGAGGCCACCTTTCCTCCCTGAGATTCGCACCTCCTGGAGCGTATCCGGTATTAGCACCGCTTTCGCAGTGTTATCCCCGACACAGGGGTAGATTATCTACGCGTTACTCACCCGTGCGCCACTGTACTCTCTCTTCCGAAGAAGAAATTTCTCGTTCGACTTGCATGTGTTAAGCACGCCGCCAGCGTTCGTTCTGAGCCAGGATCAAACTCTCCAGTTTAATATCCTGACGGGATTCGCCTAAACGAACCCCTCATCTTACTATGCTGACAAATAGCCTGTCGGCTATTTTGACCCACATAATTTGGCTGCTATTCAGTTTTCAAAGATCGTTCAGGTAAAAGATAAGTATAAGCAGGCCGGCTCTCAATGTCAATGTTTTTTGAATAACATCCTAAACATTTTCTAATTGGTGGGCCGTCAGGGAATCGAACCCCGAACCGCCTGATTAAGAGTCAGATGCTCTGCCAATTGAGCTAACGGCCCCCTTAAATTCCGCCTGCAGACAAGAAGAGAAATATAACTCAAATGTCATAGCGTGTCAAGCAAAGCTTGTAAATTGTAGCTAAGGTTTTCGGTTACCACTGCCTTTTTTGCGCAACCTGATATTTTCGGGTGTAACCTCCACCAACTCATCATCATTGATATAAGCCAGACAATCCTCCAGACTCATCTTAACCGGTGGAGTCAGTATGACCGCTTCATCAGAACCGGAAGCTCGCATATTGGTCAGTTTTTTACCTTTGGCTGGATTAACCACCAGATCGCTGGGCCTGGCATGCTCTCCTATTATCTGCCCCGCATAAAGGGAAGCTCCGGGACCGATGAAAAGTTTTCCTCTATCCTGTAGATTGAACAGGGCATAGGCCACCGACCTGCACGGTTCTTTGACCACGAGGACGCCATTGACCCGATTGGTGATTTCCCCGGCATGGGGACCATATTCTGAAAAACGATAGTTCATGATACCAGTCCCCTTGGTATCAGTCAGAAAACGTGAGCGGAAGCCAAGAAGACCTCTGGTAGGTATTTTGTAGACAAGCCTTACCGTATGGTTATTGGTTTCCATCTGTTCCATCTGCCCTTTCAATCGGCCCAGCTTCTCAATAACCGCCCCCTGGAATTCCTCATCCACAGTAATGGTCAGCTCTTCGTAAGGCTCCAAAAACGTACCACTTTCTTCCTTCATGATCACTTCCGGCCGTGTTACCTGAAACTCATAACCTTCCCGACGCATCTTCTCAATCAAGATAGATAAATGAAGTTCACCACGACCGGAAACCTTAAAACCAATCCCATCGACAAGAGGTTCGATTTTCAGGGCGACGTCTGCCAGCGCTTCCTTTCTCAGGCGCTCCTCTATATGTCGGGAAGTTACAAACTTCCCTTCCAGTCCCGTAAAAGGAGAGTCGTTGGGGATAAAGTTTATAGAAAGAGTAGGAGGATCTATCTCGATTATAGGCAAAGGGAGAGGATTTTCTGCATTAGTAAAGGTCACCCCCACTGTCACATCTTCCATGCCGGCTACTGCGATAATTTCCCCCACTGTCGCCCTGTCTGTCGCCACCTTCTCATTCCCCTGGAAACGAAAAATCTTGGAAATCCTGGTTGGAGAAATGGTCCCGTCCCGCCGAGCCACTGCGATGTCCTTATTCACCTGCAGAGTACCGTTAACCACCTTGCCGATGCCCAGTCTCCCCATATAGGGCGAGTAGTCTATGGTGTTTACCTGCATCTGGAGAGGATTATCTTCCCCTCCCTTCGGACAGGGTATCCATTTAATGATATACTCTGAAACAATATCGATATTATCACTGTTTTCATTCAGTTCCTGCATGGCGTACCCTTCCTTGGCGGAAGCGTAAAGAATCGGAAAATCCAGGAGATTGTCCGGGGCACCCAGCTTGACGAACAGGTCGAATACCTGATCAACCACCCAGTCACAACGGGCAGCAGGTTTATCAATCTTGTTGATTATCACAATGATAGGCAGCGAAAGGGTCAGTGCCTTCTGGAGAACAAAATAGGTCTGGGGCATGGGCCCCTCCTGGGCGTCCACCAGAAGCAGACAGCCGTCTGCCATACGCAGGACCCTTTCCACCTGACCACCAAAATCGGCGTGACCCGGGGTATCTACTATGTTAATCCAGAAATCCTTATACTGATAGGAACCGTTCTTGGAGGCGATAGTGATGCCGCGTTCTCTCTCCAGGTCCATCGAATCCATGACCCGTTCGGCAACTTCCTGGTTTTCCCTGAACATTCCACTCTGCCGAAAGAGCTGATCAACCAGAGTGGTCTTACCATGATCGACATGGGCAATTATCGCCACATTCCTGATCTTTGTTTTATCCATTGAATACTTCCTTATTAAATAAAATACCTGCCCTGAGAATTTAGGCGCATTCTAACCGTGAATAGACTTACAACTGTCAGATATGGCAGGGCTTGATTGTAGAATCGAAAAAAGTTCCCGTCTGCCCGGGCGAGTCTGAGTTCCAAGGCTTGCAACTGTGGCGGCGCCGTAAAGTATCGCTTTTTTTCGGGATTTATACGGGAAAGGATAGGGAGACGTCAGGAAAAGAGAGGATATACAGAATTTTCTTTCACAATAGTACCCCAAGTACCAAATTTACCAGCGGCATATAAAACACAGGTCGCAAAAAAAGTCATCATATTTTTTTCCAACCATCTCATTGTGGCATCACGTGCTCTAATACAGGAAGAAAAATAAACAGACTATATATCTTCTTCGCTGACCAGAGTGAGCCCGCTCTTGCCACCCTCATTACAGGCAACTACATTGCGTCCCTTCTTCTTAGCATAGTAGAGAGCGTCATCGGCGGCATTTATCAGGGTGTCTATATTAGAAGTCTGTATGGTCGGCCAGTTGGCCACACCCATGCTGACAGTGATCTCCAGATCGGATTCGATCCCCCTGCGTAACCGGCAGGCCAGCTTAATTGCCTCTTTGACTTCGGTATAAGGCATAATAATCAAAAATTCTTCCCCACCGTACCTGCAAACAATTTCCTCCTGCCTGAGATGATTCTCCAGATACTTGGCCAATTCCTTCAGAACCAAATCACCAGCAGTATGGCCATAACTGTCATTAATCTGCTTGAAGTGGTCAATATCGAGCATCAGAATATTTAGTGGTAGATTCTTCCTCTGGCACAGAGAAAATGACTCGCTCAGTCTCTGTTCACCGAAACGCCTGTTGTAGATACCGGTTAGACTGTCTCTTGCTGCCAGTTTTTTTATTTTCTGATAGAGAATAACATTTTCCAGGTACGGAGTAAGAGATGTTCTGAGATCTTCCACTTTGCGTGCGCTCTCCGGCACCTTTTTCACCCTGGAGACCAGAATTACCAGACCAATGGTGTTCTTTTCAATCTGCAACGGAACAACCTTGACAGCCTCTGGCTTCAGTTTCCCGAGAGGTGTGGACATGGTGATCCAGATAAAACCGTCCAGGTCGGGGTCTATGTCAACAACCTGTCCGGTTTGTACCGCCTTATCAACGACCCCCTGTGACTCCAGAGCAGTATCGGGAAGATCCTCCGATTTGTCCAGACCTACAGTTGCCTGCGGCTCCATTCTCCCATTGACTCTGGCATAAAGGATACCACCAAAAGCTCCGGTTGCCTCCATAAACCCCTGGAGTATAATCTGGCTGCTGTCATGTAGATCAGTACTGTTGGCCAGTCGGGAAACAAGATCACGAAAGAGCTGATCCCGGTTGAACCGGCTGACGATGGTTTTGCTCATTTTATTAAATGCCAGAACAACATCGCCTATTATATCCTCACTGCGAACGTCCAGCTGGGTTTCACTGGCCAGGTAGTTACCTCCGGATACACCTTCACCTATTTTCCTGTTGACCAGTTCCATACCTCGAGCCAGATACTCCAGCTCCCTGGAGACAAATATCTTGAAAAGCAGAAAATTAACAATCCCGACGATCAATCCTGCCGTTATACACATGAGCATGAACCTGGGAGAAAGGGCGTCAGGCGCGTCAAGAACGACTTTGGCAAAAGGTGGAAAGATCAGTCCTATAAAGATACCGAACCCCAACATTGAAACCAGCAAAATTCGGAGTACAGATCCCCTTGCCTCCTCCTTTTGAAAATGCTCCGTTCTCTGTCGATTTCTATGTTTAGCCATCGGATAATTCATTGAGATTTCTACTTAATAGGCGCAACCTGCCGGTAAGCCCTGTGAATCCGCAGGACTATACCAGACAGGCAATAGAATCCTACCTCTTATTTATCGTGACAGCCACGCAGGCGGCCCCGAAACCATTATCTATATTAACTACGGCAAGTCCAGGAGAGCAGCTATTCAACATGCTCAAAAGAGGAGTGATCCCGCCGAATCCGGAACCGTATCCTATACTGGTCGGCACCCCTATCACCGGTTTGTCTATCATACCGCTGATAACACCTGGCAAAGCCCCCTCCATGCCTGCGGCGACAATAATGACAGAGGCCTCTTCCAAAATATCCCTGTTTGCGTAGAGACGGTGGATCCCGGCGACTCCTATATCGTAGAGGCTCCTGACCGGCTGCCCCAGGCTCTGAATAGTGATTCGGGCCTCCTCGGCTACCGGGATATCAGAGGTACCGGCCGTAACCACTGTAATTTCTCCAGCCACGGATTCCGGAGGATTTTCCTCGGTCCTCATCACCAGCATGGAGGCCTGCTCATGATAAACTGCCTCAGGCAAAGAGCTTTTTACTGCCGCTGCTTTCGGCGGATCAACCCGGGTAGCCATTACCGGTCCGGTTTTAGTCAGCATTGTCCGGAAAATCGAACAGAGCTGCTCTGCGCTTTTGTTTTGACCAAAGACAACCTCCGGGATCCCTGTCCGCTGTTGCCTGTGGTGATCAAGCCAGACATACTGTTCTTCCCTGCCAACCTTCAAACTGCCCAACAGACTCAAGGCCGCCTCAACACTAAGGCGTCCTGACTTGACATCCTCCAGCAATTCCTCTATCTTTCTACGATCAGGCATATATCCATCCCTTCTCTAATCTCGGTCACAGTTATCCGGAAGATTATACCTGAAAACCCATCTATTAGCACTACCAACTTACAAAAGGGCCAAAACCGATGGTCTGCGACCCTACTATCTACTTGAACAGTTCGTTTTCCAGCCCGGCCCACCGTTCAAGTAACTTTACGGAAATACGATGAATTCAAATCCTTTCTCACATCGCCCCCCTCGACAATGGCTGAAAATCAACCTGACTGTTCCAGCGGGGGAAGCGGAAATCGTCGGCGGATATCTCTCTCACCTCACCGGCAATGGATTCGAAAATCTTTCCCAGGCAGCAGATAACAGTCCGGCAAAGACAACCCTTATCGGCTATCTTGAAATCAATCAGGAGGTGGAGAAAAAAAAAGAAGAACTGGAAAACTTCCTGACTTCTTTTTCACACGCCGGAGGGATTACAGTCGATTACAGTCACCTCACCGAAGAAGACTGGGGAGAAAACTGGAAAAAAAATTTCCAGCCTTTTCAGGCTTCAAGACATATTGTTATCAAACCAAGCTGGGCAACTTACCCTCCCGCCCCCGGCGAAACAATCATCGAAATTGACCCCGGCATGGCCTTCGGCACCGGACACCATGAAAGCACCTGCCTTGCTCTGGAACTACTGGACAACTATTTCAACGACAACACCAACCAGACAAATAACGTTCTGGATGTGGGTACAGGGACCGGAATATTGGGCATAAGCTGCTGTCTTCTTGGGAAAAGCAAAGTTCTGGCTATTGACAATGATCCTGACGCCATTGCCATCGCCCGTAAAAACGTGGAACGCAACAAAGTTGCTGACAGCATGAACGTAGCTGATACCCCCCTTTCACGACTGGGGGGAGAATATGACCTGATCATCGCCAATATCATCCATGATGTTCTACTGGAAATCGCCCCCCAATTATCCACTCTTATAGGTGAAAAAGGCGAATTGATTCTTTCCGGCATCCTTAAAGGGAAACAAGCTGCTGACATCCTCGAAACCTACTGTGGCTGCGAGCTGCATATTCTGGAGAACCCTGTGAAAGGGGAATGGCAGGCCTTCAGATTCAAAAACGGTTAAATGACTGGACGACGATTTTTTATTGAATCGAATAAAATTAATGGAGTCGAGGCTGTCCTGACGGGTCCTGATGCCCATCACCTGAAAAATGTCCTCAGGTTGAAACCGGGAGCTTCTATTCAACTCATAGATGGCCAGGGGACCATATTCACAGCCAGGATCAAGAAACTGGGAAAGAGCGTGGATCTGAAAATCGAGGACAGGAATCATCACCCCGTAGTCACCCCTGTCATACATCTGGCTCAAGGTCTGCTCAAGGGAGGCAAGATGGACTTTCTCATCCAGAAGGCGACCGAACTGGGGATTAACGGCTTTCATCCTTTCACTTCTCGTTACTCAGTGGCTGCCAAGCCCGCCGCAAACAAACAGAAACGCTGGAGAAAAATCATGATTGAAGCCTGTAAGCAAAGCGGCAGGGCTGAATTTCTGGAGATCGGCGAAGTTGCCGATCTTGCCGCAATCTGCTGTATGGCAGATACTTTCGAACGGACAATAGTCTTCTGGGAAGACGAACCCGAGGTCTCCCTGCAGGCTTTACGAAACCTCCGGGATGCAGGATCCATCCTGGCGGTAGTCGGACCTGAGGGCGGATTCCATCCTGAAGAAATAGAGCTGGCTGCAAACCACGGTTTTCAATCTGTGCGAATGGGAGAACTCACTCTAAGATCGGAAAGCGCGGCATTCAGCGCCATGACGATACTTCAGTTTATAACCGGAAAGTTTGGTTAAGCAGCTTGACAAATTAGAAATTCCCACTATCATTTCTCGTAAATGTCCCAATTTTGCCGAACACACAACAGCTTTATCACCCATAACCAACTTGTATGCGGGCTGTAGTCCAATTAGTCAGCAGCGCCTCGGTCAGCGTTGAAGACACAATGAAAAGTACCATTCGCAATGGTCTGGTGGTGCTGCTGGCAATAGCGCACGATGACACCGAAAATGACGCTTTATACTTGGTGGACAAGGTTATCAATTTACGGATTTTTCCTGACGAAACCGGTAAAATGAATCTCTCCGTCCGGGACGTAAACGGGGAAATAATGGTTGTCTCCCAGTTCACTCTCTGGGGCGACTGCCGAAAAGGTCGTCGGCCCTCCTACTCCAGAGCCGCCCAACCAGAAGCGGCTCAAGTTCTCTACAATCTCTTTATTTCCAGGATGCAACAATATGTTGGGGTGCTTACAGGGGAATTCCAGGCAGCCATGCAGGTCAATCTCTGCAACGAAGGCCCTGTGACGATTCTCCTGGATTCAGAAAAACTTTTTTAGGCAATAAATCATAAACAGGAAAAACGCGAGTAGCAAACATTCATTCAGGAGGAAATATCCATGGCAAGTACGAGCGGTAAGAGCAAAAAACCGGCAGCCGATGCTGCCAAAAAAACGTCAGCAAAAAAGCCGAGGAAAACCATCCAGTCAACAGAGTTTACCCTGTTTGCTCCGGAAGCTTCAAAGGTCTGCGTGGCCGGCGATTTCAACAACTGGGATCCAACGACTCATCCCATGCGTAAGTTCAAACAAGGCGTCCACACTAAAAAGGTCAAGCTGGAACCGGGCAGATACGAGTATAAATTTGTGGTGGATGGTGAATGGCAGGCTGATCCGGAAAACAGCAACAGGCAGATCAGTGATATAGGCAGCGAGAATTCAGTCCTGGAAATTGGGGAAGAGGTGATCGTCTACAAGTGATATAATTCGGGGGTAACACCACCCGGATCAGAGGGAATCTGCTTTTTTCCTGTCCGCTCGATC
>JBEPXR010000083.1:0-9281 GCA_041641775.1 Desulfobia sp.
CAGCGGTGCCTGGCACAGTCCCCTGGTGGAAGGCGCAGTGCCTGATTTTCGCGAGTTTATGGGGCAGCTGGATTTCCAGGCCCCTCAGGAAAATGTCTATTTTAACGTGACCGGTGAAACGGAAACCGACCCCGGAGAAATCAGGGCGGTCATGGCCCGGCAGCTGAGTTCCCGGGTCAGGTGGTATGAGACGATCATCAATCTCCGTCAGCAGGGAGTGGACCGCTTTATCGAGGTAGGACCGAAGAAGGTTTTGACCGGCCTTCTCAGGAAAATCCTGGCCGGCGAAGAGACAGTCACCTGTATCCAGGTCGATACGCCGGAGGCGGTCAACGAGATAACAGCCGAAAAGTGATCATTTCCCCCAACCCTGTGGGTCATATCGCCAACTTGGGATATGGTGCATAGGTATTTCACCCCAGCAGGTTGACGACCTCCCCACACCAAGCCATTCTTATTTATAAGTTAAGTACTTGTAATAACTATATCAACTATCCATAAAGCGGTAATCGTGCAAATTATCCCACAAGGTGGTACGGTCATTGCACTCTTTATGTAACCACAAAGTGGTATATGCGATGACGTGTTACGTTCCTTTTCGGGGAATATTTTGGAGCAGAACATGTTTTCCATACCAGATACGGCAGGTCCGGCCAGGGAAAGCATACCGACGGGTGTCATGTCAGTTAACGGGCATGAGGGGTACGCCTGGTGGCAGTTTTCAGCACGGGTCGGCTTGTTGTACAAAAAGAGTGTTTCTCTTTTTGAGCTCTTGAGCCGGGCGGTCTCTCCCCCCCGGCTCTCCTTTTTTCAGCTGCCGTCAGGTGGATGAATACCCTCCTGTCCTCCAATACTTCCTTGACTTTTTCCCGGGTTCAAATTACTATTGTCAGCTTCTTTTCTTACCGGATCGGTATGCCATTTGACCGGTTTCCCATCCGATTTTACAGGTTCCTGAATTCAGGGCAGATTCTGGCAGGGGACCGGTTGTTTTAGAGTACACAACACTATGTTTGATAATCTCTCCGAACGCTTAAATAAGGTCTTTAAAGATCTCCGGGGGCACGGCAAGCTGACCGAGAAAAACATTCAGGATGCCCTGCGGGAAGTCCGCCTGGCTCTCCTGGAAGCTGACGTCAATTACAAGGTCGTCAAGGATTTCATAGCCTCGGTCAGTGAAAAGGCTGTGGGGACGGAGGTCCTGGAAAGTCTCTCTCCCGGGCAGCAGGTGGTCAAAATTGTCCACCAGGAACTGATCGATCTGCTTGGAGGCTCTACCGCACCCCTTAACCTGGAGGTAAAGGGGCCAGCCATAATAATGATGGTAGGTCTGCAGGGCAGCGGTAAAACCACCTCTTCGGCCAAGCTGGCCAGGCTCCTGAAGAAGCAGGGGAGGCAGCCTTACCTTGTTCCGGCTGATGTCTATCGCCCAGCGGCCATAGAGCAGCTCAAGGTGCTCGGCAGCGACCTGGAGGTTCCGGTTCATCCCTCCCAGTCGGACCAGGATCCGGTCGCCATATGTAAGAACGCTACTGTCGTCGCCGGCCAGACTGGCTACGATACCTTGATCCTGGATACCGCCGGCCGGCTTCATGTCAATGAGGAGCTCATGGCCGAGCTGGCCAGAATCAAGAACACGGTGCTTCCCTCTGAAATCCTCTTTGTGGCCGATGCCATGACCGGCCAGGACGCGGTGGCCGTCACCGAGAAGTTCAACCAGGACCTGGGTATAACCGGCGTTATCCTGACCAAGATGGAGGGCGACGCCCGGGGCGGCGCGGCACTCTCCATTTCCAGGGTGGCGGAAAAACCCATCAAGTTTGTCGGTACCGGCGAAGGTCCGGCGGATTTCGAGACCTTTCACCCGGACCGGATGGCCTCCCGCATACTCGGCATGGGTGACGTCCTCAGCCTTATCGAAAAGGCCGAGGAGGTTACCGACAGGAAGAAGGCCGAACAACTGTCCAAGAAGATTCAGAAAAAGACCTTTACCCTCGAGGATTTCCTGGATCAGATCAGGCAGATAAAAAAAATGGGCAGTCTCGAGCAGATCATGAGTATGATTCCCGGCATTTCCGGGATGAAGCAGATGAAGGACATGCCGACCCCGGACGACAGGGAGCTTGTCAAGATCGAGGCGATCATCAGCTCGATGACCCCCCAGGAGAGAAAGAAATATCAGATCCTCAACGGCAGCCGCCGGAAGCGGATCGCCCAGGGTAGCGGCACCACGGTTGCCGACGTCAACAAGGTGGTCAAAAGCTACACCGAGATGTTGAAGATGATGCAGAAAATGCAGGGCAAAATGGGCGGCAAGGGCATGCTGAAAGGAAAAAAGAAGAGGAAACGGCCCAAGGGGCTGGCCAGATAATAGGTGGTTTCAGCCACAATCTCCTTGCTTAAACCAGAAAATTCGAATAAGCAGGAATGTGGAAAAAACGCGGATGTTCTGAATTCCGGATGTAAAGAGCGGTATTTATATAAACACGACAGGAGGATAACGAAAAAGATGGCTGTAAGAATCAGGCTCAGCAGGAAAGGGAGGAAAAATCATCCTTTCTACAGAATAGTGGCGGCGGATGCGGAAGCCAAAAGAGACGGCAGGTTTCTTGAAATTCTGGGATATTATGACCCGATGCAGGACCCGGCCATAGTCAAGGTTCATCAGGATAAACTGCAGTACTGGCTGGATCAGGGGGCAAAACCCTCCACCACCGTGAAAAGTCTAATCGCAAAAGCCGGAAAGTCCGCCGAGGAATAACCGAAGCGGACCGGAAACGGCCTGCCATCGGCCCGAGGGATAGCCTCCGGGACAGTTGCCGGGCTGAAAGAATGCCTTATTGTAAATCTCCCTTGGCTTGGATAAGGAAGAGAAGATGAAAGAATTGGTCGAGTTCATAGCGACTTCACTTGTGGATCATCCGGATGAGGTGGAGGTAACCGAAGTTGAAGAAGATGACACCATCGTTATCCAGCTCCGGGTTGCCAAGGCCGATTTGGGAAAGGTTATCGGCAAACAGGGCCGGACCGCCCGCTCCATCCGCGCGCTCCTGAGCGCCGCTGCAGGAAAAGCCAATAAGAGCGCCCGACTGGATATCCTGGAATAGACCGCAGGTGTTCCTGTGAATCGCCCGTCCCCGCGGAATAGATGAAGGATCCGGACAATCATGTTCTGATAGGAAGAGTGGGCAAACCCCATGGCATCAAGGGGGAGGTAAGGATATTTGCTTTTTCCGGTGATGTCACCGGACTGGCCGACTGCCGGAAGCTGCTGCTCTCCCCGCAGAAAAAAGACGCCGATCTGCGGGAGTATGACATACTGAGGAGCCGGGACCAGGGGAAATACGTGATCGTCGCCCTGTCGGGAGTCAACAGCCGCGACGAGGCCGAACAGATCAGGGATTCGAATGTCTGGCTGGACCGGGATGATCTGCCGGAGCTGGCCGAGGATGAGTTCTACTGGCACGATTTTGAGGGAAGCCCCGTCTACACCAGACTGGGCAGCTATCTGGGGAAGGTCAGCAGCCTGATCAGCAGCGGCCCCCAGGACCTTCTGGTCATCAGGAGTGAACGGGGAAAAGAGTACATGATTCCGGTCTGCGATGAATTTGTGGAAGGACCGGACGAAACAGACGGCAGGATAATCGTCTCACCTCCCGAAGGATTGCTGGAGATAAACGAATAAGTTGCTGAAATGCGGTTTAACCTCCTGACCATATTTCCCGGGATTTTCGAGTCGTTCCTGCAGGAAGGCATTATCCGCAGGTCCCTGGAAAGCCGGAAAATAGAAGTTGTTTTTACCAATATCCGGGATTTCGCCCTTGACCGCCATGCCATGACGGACGACCGCCCCTTCGGCGGCGGAGAAGGGATGGTCATGAAGCCGGAGCCCCTGGCGGAAGCCATCAGATCGGCCAAAAGGCAGCAGGAGGAGGCCCGGGTTATACTCCTCACCCCCCAGGGCAGGCCTTACAACCAGGAAACCGCTCTCCGCCTGAGCCAGGAAAAGGGACTCGTTCTGGTCTGCGGCCGGTATGAGGGGATTGACGAACGGATCAGGGAAGCCTTCATCGAAGAGGAGATTTCCATCGGGGATTATGTCCTGACCGGCGGCGAGCTGGGTGCCATGGTGATAATCGATTCGGTTACCCGGCTGCTGCCCGGCGTACTGGGCTGCACGGATTCCGCCCTGATGGATACTTTCAGCAGGGGAGGACTCAAGTATCCCCAGTACACCAGGCCGAGATCGTTCGAGGGCATGGAAGTTCCCGAGGTCCTTCTCACCGGGGATCATGCCAGAATAGAAGAATGGCGGCTGGTTAAATCCGTTCAGGCGACCAGGCGCAAACGCCCTGATCTCCTGGCCGGGATGAAATTCACCCCGGAAGAAAAAAAGATCTTGAAGAAATGCGGCGAAATCTGAGCGGCAGTCATAGGCAACAAGGCAGCCGGGTTGATCTTCGGCCGGGATCTGCGTTATAAATGACCGGGGAAAAAGACGCGACGGAGATTACAGGCAGGGCAGGGGTAGATCTGGCCCTGGTGCACTACCCGGTTTATAACAAGCACAGAGAAGTCGTGGGTTCGGCGGTAACCAACCTGGACATCCATGACATTGCCAGGGCCTGCCGGACGTTCGGAGTGGACAACTTTTATGTGGTCACTCCGTTTCACGACCAGCAGGAACTGGTGAGAAAGATTATCCGGCATTGGCAGCATGGTCATGGCGCCACGGCAAACAGCGACCGGCGGGACGCCCTGACCACCGTTTCCATCTGGGATGACCTCATCCACCTCTACAGCCATCTCGTCGGAAACTGGGGGGAAAGGCCATTTGTCATGGCGACCTGTGCCCGTTCCGGCCGGGGATGCCTGAGCCCTTCGGAGATAGAGGACAGGCTTGCCCGGGAGAAGCGCATTCTCCTGCTGTTCGGCACCGCCTGGGGGATGGCCGACGAGATCATTGATGGTGCCGACGCTCTGCTGCCTCCTGTCCAGGGGCGGGGCAGCTACAATCACCTGTCGGTCAGATCGGCGGCTTCCATTATCCTGGACAGGCTGCTCGGCCTGAGGAATGCGTGATCGGCAGTCGGTTGCAGGAAGCATTAAAAAAAGTATATAAAGAATTATTTCAACCAAATCGTAAACCCTAACCTCAAGAATGACAATGAATGCCTTAGAGAAGATAGAAAGAGAAGCCATACGCCATGATATCCCCGAATTCCGCGCCGGGGACACGATCAAGGTCCATATCCGTATTATCGAGGGGACCAAGGAAAGAATACAGGTTTTCCAGGGCGTGGTGATACGAGTGCGTCGCGGCGGCATGGGAGCGAGTTTTACGGTGAGAAAAGTCTCCCACGGTGTCGGCGTGGAAAAATGCTTTGCCACCCATTCTCCCAGGATCGATCATATAGAAGTGGTCAGCCGGGGCCGGGTCAGACGCTCCAGACTTTACTACCTCCGCAACCTCCGTGGTAAGGCCGCAAGGATCAGGGAAAAAGGGATTCGTTGAGTTCTCTCCGGCATGAAAACAGTCTGCGCAGACAGGGCTTCCGCCTTGTCGCCGGGCTGGATGAAGCCGGAAGGGGACCTCTGGCCGGTCCGGTTATTGCCGGTGCCGTGCTCCTGCCCGCCTCCCGTAAGTATCTCTGCTTCAGAGATTCCAAGAAACTGGGGTCCAAAGCCCGGGAAGAGGCTTTTGCCTATATCACGAAGATGGACATCCCCTTCGGTGTAGGCTGCGCCGAGCCCGAAGAAATAGCGGAAATCAACATTCTCCGGGCCTCACTCCTTGCCATGCAAAGAGCAGTGGCGAATCTGCGCAGCCTGCCGGACCACCTGCTGGTCGACGGAAAGTTCGCCGTCCCGGTCGACATACCCCAGACCCTCCTGGTAAAGGGCGAGTCGCAGAGCGCCTCCATTGCCGCCGCTTCCATCATTGCCAAGGTCAGCCGTGACCGGATCATGGCTGATCTGCACGAGAGATTCCCCTGCTATAACTTTCTCGAAAATAAGGGCTATGCCACCAGGGAACACCGGATGCTGATCAGGCAGTATGGACCCTGTACCGTGCACCGGGCGACCTTCAAGGGAGTCAGGGAGTTTTTATGACCCTTGCCAGGCAGAAACTCGGGCGCACAGGTGAGCGGCTGGCCAGCAAGCATCTCGAAAAGGCGGGCTACCAAATTATAGAAAGGAATTACAGGACCCGTTCCGGTGAGATTGATCTCATTGCCATGGACGGGGAAATCCTGGTCTTTATTGAAGTGAAAACCCGAAGCAGCAACCGTTTCGGGGACCCTCTGGAAGCTGTTACACCGGCCAAGTGTCGGCAGATAGCCAGGGTCGCCCTGGAATATCTGAGCAGGGGCGGTTACCGGGGTTGTCCCGCCCGGTTTGACGTGGTCGCTGTCCTGACAGGGCCTCCTGACCGGGTGGAGGTGGTCAGAAACGCCTTTTCCCTGCCTGAAGAATGGTAAAGCTCCCGCTTGGTGAATCATAGATCTGAACAATGACCCCTCAATCTTCTCCTCTTGCTATTAGCATGGGCTGCCCGGTCGGAATCGGGCCGGAGATCATCCTCAAGTTTTTCAGCCGCAAGCCGTCTGGAAATGTTCCGCCTGTGGTGATAGGCGACTGCGGCGTCCTGCTTCGCTGCTCGGAACTGCTCGGCATCACGGCCGACATCTGTGAGTGGCAGCCCGGTGACCAGGCGCCCGCCGGGAAAATAGCTGTCTACGAGCCACCGGCCTGCCCGGAACTCGACCCCGACACCCTCAGGTGGGGAAAGCCGGACCAGAGAACAGCACGGGCCATGGCCCTCTATGTCGAGGAGGCGGTCAGGCTGAGCCGTCAGGGAACGGTCCGGGGTCTGGTTACCTGTCCCATCAGCAAGGCGGCCCTGCGGCTGGCCGGCTACTCCTATCCCGGCCACACCGAGATGCTGTCCGCCCTCTGCGGATCCTCCGACTATGCCATGATGATGACCGGTGAAAAACTTCGGGTTACCTTGGTTACCATCCATGCTTCCCTGGCCGAGGTTCACGGCATGCTGAGCCGCGAAAAGATCCTCAAGCTGATTCGGCTTACCGGGCGCTCCCTGCAGCGGGATTTCGGCATACCCTCTCCCAGGCTGGCAGTTGCCGGCCTCAATCCCCACGCCGGGGAGGAGGGGCTTTTCGGTGATGAAGAGCTCCTGTATATCGAACCTGCCGTCCAGGAAGCCTTGAAGGAAACAGGCTGGATGGTGGAAGGTCCCCTGCCTCCGGATACCCTTTTTTACAGGGCGGTTCAGGGCGGTTACGATGCCGTGGTCTGCATGTATCACGACCAGGGGCTCATCCCTTTCAAAATGCTGCACTTTGCCGACGGGGTCAACGTGACCATCGGCCTGCCGATGGTCAGGACTTCCGTGGACCACGGCACAGCTTATGATATAGCGGGCCAGGGCAAAGCCGATCCCTCAAGTCTCGCCGCCGCGGTGGCAACCGCCGCGGAGATCGCCGGCAACAGGGAGGGAGGGGCTATTCATGGCTGAAGGTATCGGGCTGTTCGGCAGCCACCGTACAGGCAAAACCACTCTGGCCCGGGAGATTGCCGGGAAAACGGCAATGGATTTCGTCCGGACCTCAACCAGTGAAGTCTTTGCCCGAAACGGCCTGGATCCGGCCGAGCATCTCGATTTTCACAGCCGGATCCGCATCCAGCATGAAGTCCTGGAGGAGGCGGAAAAAGTCTGGGGAGTGGCCCGGGGGCTATTTGTGACCGACAGGACGCCGATTGACATGATGGCCTATACCATGGTGGATATTGGCGGGACCAGTTACGTGGAGTTTTCCGAGCTTAAAAAATATATCGATCGCTGTTATAATGTCACTAACCGTTTTTTCTCCTGTCTCCTTTTTTTGGAGCCGGGCATCCCGATCGTCTATGAAAAGGGGAAGGCCGCCTTGAACAGAAGCTATATCGAACATCTCAGCGTTCTGATGAAAGGCTTCAGCCTGGACGGACGTTTAAAGTGTCCGGTCAGAATGATGCCTGGGGAGCTCCTGCCGCTGGAGGAGAGACTGGCCTGGGTTGAAAAGAGCATTCATGAACTGCACATCATGTCATAAACAGGAGTGTTTTATCTTCGGAAATCGGGTACTGTCAGGTTGTGTACAATTCCTGATCCTTCATTCCATCAAGAGGTAGAGATCATGCGTGGTGGATATAGCGGACGCACGTCTTCACCAATACATACTTCCCAGTTCCTCTCCGGGCTGATCGGCTTTTGCCTTTTTCTGCTGGTCGCGCCGGTCCTGAGCGGTTGCAAGGGCAATCCTGAAAAGCAGCTGGCTACCAGTTCGGCGCTGGAGGTTAATGGCAGCCTGTTGGCAGAGGAGAGCGCCGATCAGAGCTGCTCCTATTTCTATTTCATGTGGGGGAGAAGCGCCGAACTGGAGGAAAACCTCGAGGAGGCAAAGGAAGCCTACGAGAAGGCTCTGGTCTGCGACCCCGGCCAGGAGTATATCAGGAAAAGACTGGTAGGTGTCCTGATCCAGTTGGATGCCAAGGAAGAGGCCCTGGCCTATCTTGAGCAGATGAGCATCAGCGGCCAGGAAGATGTCGAGAACCTCTTCATGCTGGGGCGTCTTTACGCCAAGCTGGACCAGTACGAACAGGCCGTGGAAACCTATAGGCGCATTCTGGATATGGCACCCGAGAACCAGCGGGCCCTGCTCTTCCTCGGCACCCTCCACGCGAGGGAGGAGAACTTCGACAGGGGCAGGGAGGTCCTGGAGAGGCTGGTCGAGATCAACCAGCAGTCCTTCATGGGCTACAACTACCTGGCCAAGCTTTACAGGGAGCTGGATCTTAATCTCAGGGCGGCCGAGGCCTATGAAAAGGCCCTTGATATCACCTGGTCCACCGAACTGGCCTGGGAAGCGGTGACGTTTTTCGAGCATCAGAAGATGTATGAGCGGGCCTCGGTCGTCTATGAACGCCTCCTCGAGGACAACAGCGCCAATCTGAAACTGCGGGGACGCCTCATCAAGCTCTATCTCTCCATGGACGAGATCGATAAGGCCATGGAGGCCCTGAAGGAGATGAAGGCCTATATGGCCGACACCCTGCAGCTCGACATGACTATCGGCCGCTTCCTCCTTGAGCAGCGGAAATACAAGGAGGCGGTAAAACACTTCAACCGGATGCTGGAAGAAGACAGGCAGACCGGCGCGGTCCGGGGTTTTCTGGCTCTTGCCTACCACGGTCTGGACCATGACGATAAAGCCAAG
>JBEPXR010000084.1:0-9209 GCA_041641775.1 Desulfobia sp.
GCCGAAAAATTATCCTGCAGGATTTTATGAAGATTACCGAAAGGATTCATACAAACTGTGTTTCTCCTGCCACAAGCGGATTATCCTGAGGTTCCCGGACACCACTTATGCCACAGGATTTCGTGACGGGAATCGTAATCTGCATTATGTGCACGTGAACAAGGATCACCGGGGCAGAACCTGTAAGTTGTGCCATACGGTTCACGGCGGAGAAAATCCCAAGTTGATTGCCCGGACCATCGAGTTCGGGGAGTGGGATATGCCAATGCACTATGTGAAGACCGAAAACGGGGGGAGATGCGCTCCCGGCTGCCACAGGCCACTTTCATACAGCCGCACCGATAAATAAATCCGGGTGGATGCACGGGGACGGCAGTCCTTGCCTCAGTCCGAAATCCATAACTGGATACAGGAAAATATAATATGGAGACTATATACAATCACAGGACAGGATTTAAAGGAAGAATGCTTACAGGTCTCAGCCTGGTTTTCATCATCGCCCTTCTGGCGACTCTCGGAATCCTCTATTTCACCATGCTGGAGCCTATAGGGCCTTCTTATGGAGTGGGAGTCGGGATGCTGAGCGGTATGAGGCAGGAAATTCTTTACAGGGCTCTGATGGTTTTCGGTATCACATTCCTGGTCATGGCTGTGGGGGTGATTGTCATCTCGATGTTTTATTCTCACCGGATTACAGGTCCTCTGTACCGTATCACCCAATTTGTCAAAGAGCTTGCTGGAGGGAAATTCGATTCCAGGGTGCGGCTGCGGGAAAAAGATGTCATTCATCCCATGGCTGAGGAGCTTAACGGGATGGTAGAGAAGTATCAGGACAATCTCAAGGATATCAGAGAGGAGGTTGCCGCCCTTGAAAGACTGGCAGGGGGGGAGGATATCAGCCGGGAAAGCCTACAGCAGATAAAGGAAAGGGCCGAAAAAATACATAAAGTAACAAACAGATACAGGCTGGAAAGCTGAACCTTGCGTGTTTATGAAGCAATCGGTCATCATAGGGCTTCTGCTGGGCAGCATCTTAACGGCCTTCCTGGTTTATTCACTGGTGCCAAACCCCCATGATTTTGAAGAAAGCCAGTGTGTTCTCTGCCACAGCGGCGATCGACCGGTAACCGAAACCCTTGCTTCGTCGGTCTGTCTTAACTGCCACTCCGATATCATGGAAAGCGGATTTATGCATCCGGTGGACTTCAAACCCGGGGATTTTTTTATACCCCGGGATATGCCGCTGTCCAGGTCCGGTTATCTGACCTGTTCGACTTGTCATGATGTTCATGGCGACTATGAAATAATGGGTGAAAGGACATATTTCCTGAGGCGGCAGGAAAATCCGCGAGCCTTCTGCGTGATTTGCCATCCTGATGGCCAACTCGGATCGGGGCATACCACCACCCTTGCTGAAGCCCACTTCCAGTCCGAATACATCGCTTCCGATGATAAGGAGGAAATAGATCCCATATCCAAGAATTGCCTGGGCTGCCATTCCGGTTCATACGCTTCATCGGTAACCATCAATGCCGGAAGCTGGGATCATGGGGGCAACTTTCCAGGTCCGGATCTGGCCCGGAAACACCCCATCGGTATTCCTTATAAAGAAGCCCGATTCCGCCATGGGCGCAAAACCGACCTGCGGCCGAGAGATGAAGTGGATAAGCGGATTAATTTCTTTGACGGAAAAATTGGATGCGGGTCCTGCCATAATCCCTATGGTGACGGCCACAATAAACTGGTTATGAGCAACCGCCGCAGCGCCCTCTGCATCACCTGCCATATGGTCGACAAGCGTAAGGGGTTTTAGTTGGTTGTTGAGTGGTGAATTCCAAATGATAAAGTGAAATACCACATGAATTTCTATGACCAAAAACCAAAATTCCACGTACGTGACCATCCTGCTTTTAGGGTCAATCTGTGATTTATTTCCCGGGGGATTTGCAAGTTACTTGATTTGGTGCTTGTAGTTTGAGATTGTTCAGTTAATAGCCAGTAGACAGATTGCTATATAGATTGGACGGAGATGAAAATTTCAGCGAATGGCAATAAATTATACCATTGAGAACCGGAACCATGGAAAAGAAGCACAAGCGCAGGAATTACTTTATCGACCGGGAAGCCCAGAGCAGGTTCATGGCTTCCTTTGCGGTAGCCTCGTTGTTCGCCGGTTTTATAGCGGCCATAACTTTTGTTTATCTTGCTGAGGCTGAGCTTGAGCAGACCATCTATAAAATGAGACTGCCGGATACCGCCATGGCCAATCTTCTTCTTGAAGAAATGGCGATAACTACCGTGGTTGGCATCGTATCAGTAGCTCTTTTATTCAGCTTCACTGTGGGCAAAATATTTGTCAGGATTGAGGGTCCGCTCATGAAGATGGGTCAGGTTATCCAGAGAATAAAAGCGGGAGACCTCAGTGGAGAGGTGGCTCTCAGGGAAAATGATGAGTTTCAGAGCGTTGCAGTTGCGCTAAATGACCTGCTGAAAAAGTTGAAGGCAAGCATGACTGTAATCGAGCACAACAGTTACGCCTTGAGCACCATGGATAACAGGGATCCTGAGACCGACCCTGATTTCGTTCTCGATCTTCAGAAACAAGTACAGACTTTAAAAAAAGAACTGGATTCCTTTTCGTTATGATCAAGGTCCTGCAGCTTTTCTGCGCTGTAATTCTGCTTTTTAGTTCTCCTCTTTATGCCGACTCTCCTCACGATGAGGCAGGTATCCGCTGTCTTGACTGCCATGAAGTCCTGCCTTTCCAGGGCGTTCCTCTCTCTTTTTATGGTGATATAAAACAGGTCTGCAGCCGCTGCCACAATGACTATCCCTGTAAAAAACCGGAAGAAGGGAAGGGATACAGCCATCCCCTGGCTGTGGTGCCTCGCATGGTTGTCCCCGATGATATGGTGCTGGACCGGAAGGGCAGACTCAGTTGTGTAACCTGCCATTTTTTCCATGATCAGGGGATGGCCGGTTATGTTAGAAATCCTTTTTATCTCAGACGTTCTTCTATCAAGAGGTTATGTGCTTCCTGTCATGGTGAAATATAAATTCATGGCAGGCGCACCGGTTTCCGGAAGCGGTGTGGTTGTGTATAAAAATCTTCATGATTCCATATTGTTATGATTCAAGGGTTACGATTATATTCCGCTTCTGCGGTTTCTGTCCAATTGTGCCTGCTCTTCTGTCTTCTGTTCTTTCGAGTGCAGGTTTTGGCAGCGGAGGTGGACAGCGAGGGCAGTGAACTTCCCCGCACCGGCCAGAGAACCTGCTACAGCGAGGAGGGTGAAATAATTGATCACACGGATACCGGTCAGGATGGAGACCTTCAGGCTGGTGTTCCCTGGCCTGAACCGCGGTTTACCCGTAACGGCGACGGAACGATAAGCGATCACCTCACCGGACTTATGTGGCTGGGGGATGGCAGCTGTCTGGGTTATCTGAGCTGGCAGACCGCCGACGAAAAGGCAACCAGGGTAAATGAGCAGGTTTTGGATGGTCGCTGTCCGGGATATAAGGCTGATTATGAGGACTGGCGGCTTCCGGAGATACGGGAGCTTGAAACCCTGGTCAATGCCGAAGCTGCTAATAATGCCATGTGGTTGTCCAGCCGCGGCTTTTCGTCTGTAAAAAAGGGGCCTTACTGGTCGAGAACGGTTGGCCCTAATCCTTACCGGGCCTGGGTTATTGACATGGATACCGGTAAAGTGCTGCGTTCGCCCAAGGTAAAGAACAGCAACGTCCTCCTGGTTCGCCGGGAGAAAAGTGGAATCGCACTCGTCCCTGGCGGTGATCCACCTGCCGAAATTGATCAGCGATTTACGGACAGCGGCAATGGTACCGTTATCGATTCCGTTTCCGGTCTGATGTGGTTGAAGGACGCCAACTGCCTGGGAAGAGTAGACTGGCAGGCTAGCTTGGAAAAGGCTGATTTGTTTAACGATAATGCCGAGAATTTTGACTGTACCGATTATCGGGCTCCATACCAGGACTGGGCTTTACCGAATCGTCATGAGCTTCGCAGCCTTATCGATCACGGCTATGATATGCCGGCTTTGCCCTCCGACCACCCTTTCATGGACATCAAACCCCGATACTGGACTTCAACCTCTTTTGCGGCCGACCCGGAGAAGGCGTATCTCATGAATACCGGATGGGGCGACCTGTTAACAGTGGATAAATCGGAAAAAAACAATGTGCTGCTGGTCAGACCGGTAGGGGGGAGAGCCGACAGAGCCCGAATGCCCGATAAGACCCAGACGCCCGAGATTGAATCAGAGGACTATCTTTTGAGACCGCTGGGAGGCTATATTGCTATAGACTGGCCTGCTACCCGGTTTACCAGGCACGGCGACGGCACCATCATAGATAATGTAACGGGTTTGATGTGGCTCAGGGATGCCAACTGTTTCGGCCGCCGTACCAGGAATAACGCCTTGCGTGGAGCCAGGCTGTTGAATGAGAATCCCCGCCGTTTCGACTGCGAGGAGTACACCGGCGAATACAATGACTGGCATATCCCTTCTTTTGCCACTCTGCTCGAGTTGGCGGAAGCAGCGGAAGGAGAATCGGCTGCCTGGCTGAACAGACAGGGAGCTGTCAATGTCCAGGCCAGGGATTACTGGTCGACCAAGGAAAATTACTACAACCTATACCATGGCTGGGCTGTGAATTTCCAGGATGGTGAACCTCGCAATTATCCTGAATCATTTAAACTCTATGTCTGGCCGGTCAGAACAACCAGGGTGGTGGGGCCGATTACCCCCGAGCCTGTAATCAAGGCAAACGGCAAAACTGGCGAGATTCAGCTGGAGAAGGGAAAAGAGCTGGTGCTGGCGGTGGCAGTGGATGAAGTCAAAACTACGCCGCCTGCTGTCTACGGCCTGTATTACGAGGCTCCGGACGGCAGAATCAGATGGCTTGACAGTAGTGGACGCTGGCGGGACGAAAAAACAGTGATGCACAGTGGCCTGCTTTTCCAGCTTGATGATTATCCTGTCTTCCGGGCCGATACAATCCACTCGGAGGTGGGAAAATACACTTTCCATTTCTCAGTGGAAGTGACGGTCAATCCCGATTTATCCCCGACTTATTCAGACACCATCGAGGTCACGGTGGAGTAAGTGCCGCCCGCATAAGTAGAATGAGTGCCTTGATCAAGGGCGGTGCAGGATCCAGCTTTACCCCCATGAATCCGCTAAAGCCCTTTGCTGATTTCTAATTCGTAATTTTTAATTTCTAATTTTTTTCCAGGCTGTCCGCCTGCACTTCCCAGATCTGATAAGCCGGAAATCCGAGGCTTATCGGTTTGAAGTAATCTTTCGGCATCATCCGGCGGACAAAGAGCTTCCCGAATACCGAGTTGGCCAGAGTCGCGTCCTGAAGAATCCCCAGATGATTTTTCATGTGGTAATCAAAGTAAAAGTCGGAGCGTTTCTGCTGATCTTCAGCGGAGTACCTTTTGACCCAGGGCGCCTTGTTAGGAAAATGGACGGCCAGGAGCTCCAGTTTCAGGTCCATGCCGTTATTGAAGCGCATCACCCCGGTTGACGGCTGGACCTGGATGCCTCGGCCGTAGATATTCTTTTTGTCGTTCTTCAAGCCCTGGTAGTATTGAAGCTGAGGGTGATAGCCATCCTGTTTCTCCATGTTCCAGGATCCCAGCCAGTACCACCAGTAAGCAGTCCTGACCAGACGCCAGTCCAGAAAGAGATAGGCCGGCTTGGGGTCAGGAGGGAAGAAGAATTCGAGCCATTCATCCACTGACTTCTTCTCTTTCACCGATTCAAGCTGAAGATTTTCCAGTATATTACGGGCTTCCTCGGGCCCGCCCCCCAGTATGTCCTTGATCAGCCGGTATCCTTCGCGGGCATCCCCCACAGTCCTGTAGAAATTCCGTATTTCGGATATTCCCCTGTTGGCATAGAACTGAATGAAATTAGCTGAAAGCCGGAAGCTCCAGGTTGCCAGCGGAAGGCCGTTGTAGACGCTGCGTTCGCCCTGATGTACCGAACCGTCGTTCATGGTGGCCCGACGGGACCAGTAGATCATGGGATAGCCGTGATCCCACCAGGCCCAGATTAAACTGTTTTCCGGGGTCTTCTCTTTGGCCATGACCATGCCGTGAATCAGGGCTGGCTGCTCCTTGGGCCAGAAGGTCTTTCGGATGTCCGTGCTGAAGGCCGGCCAGGCCATGATCAGGACAAGAATGGGAGTTACATAGGTGAGCAGTTTAAGTTTCCGGCGCCAGACCCAGAGTTGGTAGATCAGGAAGCCGAGTCCCAGGGCGGAAACCGGGGCCAGAAAGATCAGAAAGCGCTTGGCAAAGAAAAAGGAAAGCGCTCCCAGGGCAAGTGGGACACCAAGAAAGAGGCTCTCCTTGTGCTTGCGCCAGCACAGGAGGATAAAGCCAACACCGGAGAGGATCAGGATCGGCAGACTGCCGGTCGAACGGACCACTATTTCCTCAAGGGTGGGTTTACTCTGCTCTGAAATGGTGACTCCCATGTTGGGGAAGTCGCCTTTAATTTCCTTGGAGATGTAACTGTATCTGCTGGATATCTTTTTGACGACATCCATGGGCAGATCAAAGCCCTGCCAGAATAGGAGAGCCACGAGGCCCACGGCAAGTATGCCTCCGAAGATGATGCCTTCCTTTTTAGGTGGCCGGTAAAAGAAGATAAAAGCCACCAGGAAGGGCAGGATACAGGCTGCGCTGACTACCTCGGTGGCCATGTCCCACCACCAGTAAAAGAGAAAGAAGATAATGACGCCGCCGGCGAAGTACCAGTAGCGGCGCCTGGTCTGCTCCACCCCGAAGTGCAGGGCGCACCAGGCCGCCGCCATGGCCCAGGTCGTGTTCATGCAGTCGGTATCGAACCAGCCCAGACTTGAACGGTAGACGTAGTAATGGGACAGGAGACCCATCAGGGCGGCAGTCAGGGCCATGGCCGGCCCTCCGTAATAGCGGCCTATGCCGTAGAGCGGCAGGAAAAGAAGCATGCCGAGTATGACGGGCAGGACGGCGCCTATCCAGTTCAGGGAGAAGGGGGTAATCTTGGCAAGACCGGCGGCGATCATCGACATGAGAGGAGGGGGGAAAGGACGCTTGATCCCTTCAGGCGCGGCCCTCTTCTCATCTATGCTGTCATAGGTGCCCTCCAGCATATCCCGGCTCAGGCTGATATAGTAGTAGCCGTCAAAGGTGGTGAGCAGGGCTTCATCCTGATACAGGGCTCGGCTGGGGTAATCCTCCCAGTCGCTCAGGTCCTCCAGACGGACGAAGAGGCCCACGGCTATGATGGCTATAATTCCCAGGACTTCAAGCCAGCGCCGATATGGATATAACCGGGTAAATAGAGTTGCTGATCCGGCTGTCTCAGCCTGTTGTTCTTCTTTTTTCTTGTCTTTTTCAGCCATTATTTTACTTTCCGAATTGGTCGATTCCTGAATTGTTTGGGGATGGTCAGAGAAATTCGACGTGACAGATGCCGTTTTACTTGAAGGAACGGCCGCAGCCGTTCCAGTTCATTCTTGTCGTAAATCTATCCCATTGAGGGTAAAAGTTAAAGGAAAAATGATGCCTGATAACAAGGAAATATCTGAAATACTTGAATATGACCGGCTACATGTCTGGCATCCTTACACTTCCATGGAAAACCCCCTCCCCGTGTATCCGGTGGAATCGGCCCGAGGGGTGAGGATAAGGCTAACTGACGGCAGGGAATTGATTGACGGGATGAGTTCCTGGTGGGCGGTAATTCACGGCTATAATCATCCGGTTTTAAACCAGGCTCTGAAAAGTCAGTGCGGGATGGTGAGCCACGTTATGTTTGGTGGCTTGACCCATGAGCCCGCGGTCCGGCTGTCACGACTTTTAATCGATGTATCTCCGGAAGGGCTGGATAAGGTTTTTCTCTGTGATTCGGGATCGGTAGCCGTGGAAGTGGCCATGAAGATGGCGATCCAGTATCATTATGCCCTCGGCTGCCCTGAGCGCAGCCGCTTTCTGACCATCCGCAACGGGTATCACGGTGACACTTTTCATGCCATGTCCGTATGTGATCCCGTCAACGGGATGCACCACATTTTTTCAGGTGTCCTTCCCCGCTACTACTTTGCCGAGGCTCCCGCTGTACCTTTTCACGGAGAGTGGAATACTAAGGATATTGAATCTCTTCAATTGCTTATATCAGGACATCACCGGGAACTGGCTGCGGTCATTCTGGAACCCATCGTCCAGGGAGCCGGGGGCATGCGCTTCTATCATCCGGACTATCTTCGCAAAGTCCGGGAACTCTGTGATCGTTACGGGGTGCTTCTGATCTGTGATGAGATAGCCACCGGTTTCGGCAGGACCGGGAAACTGTTTGCTTCGGAGCATGCCGGAATCAGCCCCGACATTATGTGTCTGGGAAAGGCGCTGACCGGTGGATATCTGACCCTGGCAGCAGTCCTGGCCACCACCGGGATCGGAAAGGCCATTTCGGGGGGGGAGCCGGGCCTTTTCATGCACGGCCCTACCTTTATGGGCAACCCCCTGGCCTGCAGGGTTGCGGTGGCCTCAATCGAGCTGCTCCTCGAATCTGACTGGCAGAATAGAGTGCGGAGGATTGAAAGTCAGCTCGCTGAAGAGCTCGAGCCGTGCCGGCAGCTGAGCCACGTTCGGGAAGTCCGCTGCCTCGGGGCCATCGGGGTGGTGGAGCTGGAGGAGCCGGTGGATATGGCTGTCATCCAGGAGAAATTCGTCAAGCAGGGGGTCTGGATCAGACCCTTCGGCAGACTGGTGTACCTGATGCCGCCATTCTGTATCGAGGAGGAGGAGGAGCTGCGTAAATTGACCGGCGCGGTTGTCAAGGTTGTTTCTGAGATGGAATAAGTTGTAGATTGTAGATTGTTGGTGGTTGGTAGTTTCTGTTGAATGACAAAGCATGTGTTTGGCCGGCTTCAGATTTAACCCGGGTCGTTATATATTGGGGGCAGCGACTCGATTTCGATTTCGATTTCAATAAATTACTCTAAACGAGGCGGTAATGCAGTATAGCAATCGCCTTATCGGTATAGATAAACCACCAATAACCAACAACTTACAATCAACCATTCTATTCAGAAAAATACTGGACTTGATAGATCTGGACCTCCGGCTTGCCTGTCTGCCAGTAATCCGGAGGAAGACCGGCTTTCAGGCAGAGGTTGTTCAGGAA
>JBEPXR010000085.1:0-9183 GCA_041641775.1 Desulfobia sp.
CTGGAAATCAAGGCGGACTGCGGCCACGACGCCTTTCTTATCCCCAATGACAGATTGACCAACCTCATACGGGGTTTTCTCGACCAGGCAGCCCATGAAAACGCTGATTAAGGACCTTCGATATGATCTTCAGATCGTGGCCTCATGGATCGAACCGGGGGCCAAGGTCCTCGACCTGGGATGCGGGGAGGGGGTCCTGCTCCACTATCTGAAACACGAGAAAAAGGCGGTCTGCACCGGGATCGAAAACAGGGAGGACCGGGTGCTCAAATGCATCGAGAAAGGACTGACAGTAGTCCAGGGCGACATCAACGAAGAGGTCAGGGATTACCAGACCGACACCTTTGACTACGTTATCCTGAGCCAGACCCTGCAGCAGGTCTATGAGCCGGAGAGCCTCATTCAGGACCTGGTCCGGGTAGGCCGCCAGGTGATTGTCTCCTTTCCCAACTTCAGTCACTGGAACATCCGCATGCAGCTCATGTTCAAGGGCATGGCTCCGGTCAGCCCCCAGCTCCCCTTTGAATGGTACAACACCCCGAACATCCGGACGGTGACCATCAGAGATTTCAAAAATTTCGTCAGGGACTTCAACTTCAAGATTGTCAGGGAAGTGGCCATCAACACCCACTCGGAGGACTTCAGCGGCAGGATCATCCATCTTCTGCCCAACCTGCGGGCCACCTACGGCGTATTCATGATAGAGAGAATCAGTCACTGAGCAGGCAGATCAACTTGCAATGACCAGGATGAAGGAATCCGCCCGGCAGGCAGCCAGACTGCTCAACAAGGCCCGGAAAGCCGTGGCCCTGACCGGGGCTGGGGTAAGCGTTGAAAGCGGCATCCCCGATTTCCGGAGCAGGGAAGGCTTGTGGTCCAGGTACGACCCCATGGAGTACGGCACCATCGGGGCCTTCAGGAACGATCCCGCCAAGGTCTGGGAAATGCTGGCCGAACTCCTCTTTGTTGTCGAGGCCGAACCCAATGCCGGACACTTCGCCCTGGCGAGACTGGAAGAGGCCGGAATCCTCAAGGGCATCATCACCCAGAATATCGATCTCCTGCACCAGAAGGCCGGCAGCCGCAACGTCGTCGAGTACCACGGTTCCATCGCGGTTTTTCATTGCCTCGACTGCGGGCGGGAATATGACCTTGCCCATGTCAGGGAAAGGCGGGTCCCACCGGACTGCTCCCGCTGCCATTCCCTCCTGAAACCAGGCGTGGTCTTTTTCGACGAGCAGATCCCGGTCCAGGCCCTGGCTGAAAGCGCCCGGCTTCTGGCCGGTGCTGACGTGCTGCTGGTAGCGGGCACCTCCTGCCAGGTGGTGCCGGCCTCGCTCATCCCCTCCCGGGTCCATGCCCAGGGAGGAAGAATTATGGAAATCAATCCGGATCCTGCCCTGGAGGGGCTGGCCGATGTGGTGCTCGCCGCTCCCTTTGCCGAAGCCATGGCCAAAATAGCCGAACAATGCCTTAAGGAATAAAAAATATGCCTAAGATCACCCGCCCATCCAGACGCTGGCTCACGATCCTCGCGGTTCTCCTCATCATCTTCATCGCCGGCGGCGCCTACCTCTATCAAACCTGGCACAACCCCCTGGGGCCGAAACTCACACTGGGGGAGGCGCCGGAGGGCGAGCCGGCGGTCTTTTACACAGAGGCGGGGGGACCGGCAGCCAATGCCACCGTTTCCGGAACTGGCTCAGAGAAGGAGCCGGTCTGCGGCGGACCACCTGCGATGCTGATCCTGGTTGCCGGAGTGGACGGGCAAAACCGGGCCGACGGCCCGGCGGATGCCATTCGCCTGGTGCGGCTGGATTTCCTGGAAAAAAAGATTGCTCTTCTGGCCCTTTCTCCGGACCTGTGGGTGGATATCCCGGCGATCAGCGATCACGGCATCACCCAAGGCAGGCTGACCCAGGCCTATCTGTTCGGCACGGAAAAGACGGGCTTCTACGAAGGCGAAGGGCAGGGGCCGGAGCTTCTGGCCCGGACCCTTTACCGTAACTTCGGCCTGCGGCCCGAGCACTATATCGCCATCGACCTGAAAGCCTTCGAGGACCTGGTCAACGAAGTCGGCGGGATCGAGGTCACCCTGCCCCGGGATCTGCAAATCAGGTTTGCCGGCGAGCCTGGGATGGATCTCGAGGCCGGCCACCACCACTTAAACGGCAGGGAGGCTGCCATGGTGGTCCGGGCCAGGACAAATGCGGACGATTACCCCCGGATCGACAACCAGATCACGGTGTTCAAGGCCCTGGCCGCCAAAATCCTCAATTCAGCCGACCTGCGCAAGCTCCCCGATCTGGCCAATCTCTTTCTGGACAGGGTAACGACCAGCTTAAGCCCGGCCGAAATCAACAAGCTGAAATGCCTGGTCAGACAAATCGACCCGGAGACCGACCTGACCTACCTGAACCTCCCCAAGGAGTTTCTGAATGGCAAAAAGGTCAGCGACCAGTACCTGGAGAAAGAAGTCCAGGCCTATACCTGGGATAAAAACAGCACCCGCCGATTCCTGTCCGGTTTCCAGAACGGAAAACTGGCGGAGTAAACCTTCCGTTCCCTGTTTTACTCCTGGTTCTGCCAGGGCCAGTTGCCGGTCAATTCAACGTCCAGGGTGAAGCTGAGAAAGGTCCGTATGAGCACGATAATGGCTAAGACCCCCACCGTCTCGAACGTTAATTCCACCGCCACGGTATGAATGATGTCTGCTGCAACGAGAAACTCCAGGCCGAGCAGAATGCCCTGCCCCAGCCGCTGACGGACCTGGCGGAACGTGGTTTCGGCTTCACTCCTCTTGACCAGCCGAATCACCCCGAGGACGAGGGCATAGAAGGCAAGCAGGACGATAATGGAGACACCAAGCATCTCTATGGTTACCGCACACAATTCTGCAATTGGTTTTACAAGGTCAATCATATTGCCTCCACTGAACGTCAGAGAGTCAGGTCTTGTGAAATACAAGATTTTAAGATTGTTTTCCTAAAAATTCACTTTACAAGAGCCTGAGCCCCTGTCCAAAAAACAAAAGGTCAGCGACCAGCCCCTGGAGAAAAAAATCCGGTTTGCACCTGGAATAATAAGAACACTACCCAGTTATTGATCGACTTTCAGGGCGGAAAATTGGTGTAGCGTCACTGTTATGACAATTCTCTTTCGCGAAGTGGCGTTCTTAATACCTCGTTTTCAGTTCAGGAAAGTTAAATTCGACTTTTTGTTACGTCTCCTTAGCCATATTTATAATAGTACGCCCTTTCAATTTTCCCTGAAGCATTAAATGGATTTTTTCCTGGATCTCATCCAGTGATATTTCGTTAAAATTCTCTGACAACATTGCGGGCTTCCAATCCAGGGCTAATTTCTTCCAGACTTCCTCTCTGTAGCTTAATGGGCAGTGTTGAGAATCGATGCCTATTAATGTTATTCCCCTTAAAATAAAAGGAAATACCGTTAACTCTAATTTGGGTGAAGCAACATTCCCACAACACGTCACCGCCCCGAGGGATTGAGTCGATTTAAGAATATTTTCCAATATTATCCCACCAACAGTATCGATAGCTCCCGCATATGATGCTCGTAATAGTGGCTTTTTATCTAAATTTTCGAAATCCTTTCTCAATATGATATCTTGAGCGCCAAGATTTAATAAGAAGTCTTTTTCCGATTCTTTTCCCGTGATGGCAGTTACGAAATATCCCATTTTATGAAGAATCGCTACACTTAAGGATCCAACGCCCCCAGTCGCTCCAGAAACAAGAATATTTCCGTCATCCGGTTTCACTAATCCCGTAAGCCGTAATACCGACAAGCCGGCCGTGAGACCTGCCGTTCCATAGATCACAGCTTCCCGCATTGACAAATGTTCAGGGAGTGGAATTGCCCATTCTGAAGGAACACGTATATATTCTTCAAATCCCCCATCTGTATTCATGCCAAAGTCATAACTCGTGATAATCACGTTATCCCCAGGATGAAAATGCTGAGTTTCAGAGGTTATGACTGTCCCAACGGCGTCGATTCCTGGAGTATGGGGATATTGTTTTGTTACGCCCTTATCTCCTGTTGAAGAAAGCGCATCTTTATAGTTCAAGGATGAGTAATCTACTTTTACAAAAAGATCTCCTTCTGGAAGATCCTGAATTCCTTTCCTTTTTATTGTTCCTGTGAACGCACCGTCGTTCTCTTCAACAACAAAAGCTCTAAAATCTTGTATTTTCATTGATTGTCTTCTCATGAAATCTTCTCGTCAGTTCATATCACAGATGGTTAGTCCCAATCGACTTTCTCATCTGGCTCGTCATGAGCATGCCAATAAGGCGCGTCAGCCAACTGGAAATATGCTGTACCCTCCTTTCTTGAACACATAAATCGCCCACCCCAGCGTTTCTCGTCCCCACCTCAGATACGCTGTCTTACTCTCACGCACTCGAATCAGCACGGCCTCCACATCTGGATCATCCCGATGATCACCCGCCCAGGTTTCCGCAGCATACCACTGCAACCCTTCATACCTATCCCAGTCATCCTGGCTGCTTACGAGTGTGCAGACCACCTCCAGTCCGTGCTCTCGCCCGATCTCTACATTCTGATAATGTGTTCCGAAGTCCTCCCGTGTCACTCCGATCGCTTCTAAATACTCTCTTTCCGGTTCATGCCGCCAGTACGGCTCTCCCACAACGATCCAACTTTCTGGGGCCGCCATCTTCTGCAGCGCGTTTAACGTCCCTCCATACCCGCCAAAAATCCAACTCGCACCGATGCAGGCTACCAGATCAAAGCTCTCAAGGTTCTCGGGGACATACTTGGCCCCGTCCATTTCCAAGAAATAGAGTTGGGCATCCGGAACACGTTCCTGATGCTTCTTGTGGAGATCAGCAATGCAGTAGGGGGAGAAATCAACTCCTATCCCTGTCATTTGTCGGTATCGTTCAGCAAGCCTGACAATAAACTCGCCCTTTCCAGCGGCGATATCAAGCACGCGTGCGTTAGATTTCAAGGGGAGAAGTGCGATAAGCTGTTCAAGCTTCTCAGGGCTCATCGGATTGCAGAGAATGTGCTCCCGATGCGTGATGTCAAAGAACTTCCACATGTCCATGCGTATAACCCCACTATCAATGCCAGCCGAACGGCCCGAGTTGAGCGGCTGGCACCGGCTTGCTGCAAGCCGAAGGCTTGTTTGCAAGAACGTGACAGTCCGATCCAACGTCTTGATGGCGGCGCGCCTATCAGCACGCAAGGCATCACATAAGTCCGAGGACTCGGCATGTACTATAAGCGCAGCAAATGCCAGCCGCCAGAAAGACGAGGGAGCGGTATATCGCTCAACTCGGGCCGATGTCGCCGCGTGCGCGCGGCGACATCTATATTATTATCTTGCGCTTCTACTTTTTAGCATCAGCCTTGCAGAAAAGTCAATTATTCATCAAAATGGATAAAATCCTATCATTATCTTGCAAGACACGCGTCAATTATCTTCTCTGTTTATCATTAGATCGCGCTATATAATCTAAAATATTATTTATTAAGCTCCAATTTATCAGTTATCGTAACCCACCTCACGAGCAAACAACTCCGATCCGAGGTTCAGGTCTTGAAATCTATACTTTTTTCGAATCTCCCTTCAATATTCACGCTTCAAGATCTGATCCTTACACCCTCCATATTGTAAGCAAACACTGTGGCTACTAATCTTTACCTTAACTTGCTATATCAGGGAAATTTTCTCTAACACAATCAGGGCAGATTCCATGCGAAAACCTCGCATGGGAATGTTTGGAAACATACTCTTCGATTTGGTTCCAGAATCCCTGATCGTCCCTGACTCTCTTACAGTTTGCACATATAGGCAAAAATCCTTTCAGCTCTTTGATTTCACTTTCTAATTTTTCCTGGACGATATTCGACTCCCTTATTCTGTTGACAAAAAAGATTATGATCACGCTAACAAGTAAAGCGACAACGAAAGCGTCAATAGCCCCTATTACCAGCAACTCCCATGAAATCGTGTCCCACCAGATGATACTCTGGACGGAATTCATTATAAGAGTGAAAATTTCTGAAAAAATGACTCCAATCCATAGGAAATGCCAAGGGTTGATTGTCTCGAGTTTGTTTAATATCGATGTCACTGAATACCTCTCCAGAAAAATATAAATCAGTAATTCGGTTGGTAAGATACAAAAAACCTGCTTAAAAAGGCGGGATTGCATTATGAGTCAATAACAATGGCTCAAACCCGGCAGCCTGGCAACCATATTCCGGATAGTGATTTGCCTGTCCATACAATTCCAGGATCTATCGAGTACGCGATCAGTGGAAAAAATGGACAGCAGAGATAACTTCCCATCCGAATTCGAAGGCAAATGTAAAATTCTCGAATGTTCTTCCCAGTATTTACAGTACAAGGCCCTTGCCCGCCACAATGACACAGGAAAATTTACGTCCTGTTCCATTACAAATAAATGGGTAGAACTCTCCGCATCTTACGCAAATATCATTCCGAAAGCAGATCAAAGAACCTGAACCCGGCCCATTATGTTTGTAATCAGCCAGAAACGAGCCCCATTACCCAACAAAAAGATGAAATAATGCAGCGGTACACGACGATCTGGGTCAGAAAGCTCCTGGACACCACTTGGAGGGCGCAGGAAAAGCTGCACCTGTCAACTTTTCCTTATGAATCATTTCGTCTCGCATTAACAATGACTTTTTCTTTCCAATCTCAGCCCGTATGCCGGTCGCATAAACTTTTCCTGCCTGACTTGCCAGAAAGATTTATGTTGAAAAAAACGATGTCCTTATGAGCTACGATTTTTACCTTCGGAACTTTTTGGCCAGATTGATCTTGACAACTATGCCACAATGTGACATATCGGGAAGTTGCTGTGCAAGATCACTTCTGGCAAACGAATTAGAGAAAACAGGGTCGTTATGAAATTCACCCCGCTGAAATTCCAGGGAACATTAGCCGCGGCAGGAATTGCCCTGATGGCTTATGTTTATTTACAAACCAGTATCTTCAAAACCGAAGAGGCTATTGACCTGTCCAGATTATCCCTGCTTCCCGAAGGCTCGCTGGAACAGGTGACAGCACTGCTGCTCACTGTCTTGATGGGCCTGTTCATAGCCGTTCACCTCATCTTTACCGCCGTCTTTCTGAAAGAGCTTTTCGGGTGGCTCGTTAAAACAGACGGCTTTAAGGTGTTGATGAAAAACCCCTTGGCGAATTCAGCTTTATTCTCCCCGCTCATCTCCTTGCCAATGACCCTGATGGTTCTTTTTGGCCCAGCCAGTTTTTTTGTCCCCCAACTGACGGAGAACATCCAGAGTCTTGCCTTGCCGGCTTTTATTGTATTCAGCCTCTTGTGGGCCATACTGATTTTACTTGAGATAAAAGTTGCGTTGGTTGTTTTGACGGAGTCTTTTGAACACGAGAAGCTGAGCTTTGGCTGGCTCCTCGACGTATTGGCATTGGGAGCAGTCTCCCTTCTGGGGTCAAGCATCGCCAATCTCCCCAATATCGGCCTGATAGCAACGGCGGCGGCATTCATGGCAATGGTCACCCTGCTGATCGGAATTGCAGTCTTTGCCGCGAAAGTCGCAACACTGCTGTACAAACTAGTCAAATCAGCTTCCATGCCCGGCACCGACGTTCTGCCGGCATATTTCCTGGTAATACCACCAATCTGTCTGCTGTGGCTCAGTTTTTACAAACTGCTGACCTATTCCGGTAACGTCTATGGCCTCGACACAAGTGTAATTTCATTCGTGGTTATTGTTTCCTCGTATCTGGCCGCAATCGGCTGGTTCGCCATCGCAACGGCGTTGCTGAAAGACTATCTGACCAAGAGATTTCTCTCCTGCGATTTTTCCCATGCCCAATGGGGAATGGTCTGAGGATTTGTCGGTTCCCAGGTCCTGGGAACAATGGTTTACAAGTTATATTTCAGCCATCTCCTGCTTGGTGCGGCTAATTTTGCGAGTATCATCCTGGTTACGATTGTCTTCATGATCATATCAGGGAAGTTCATTGCGGCCTCCAGGAAACCCGGATTAGCCTAGCAGCAGGGAAAGGCAAAAAACATGACAAGATTACCTATTGAAAATAATGCAAAAATAAAAATTACGGCAAAAAAAGCAAATCCGAAAACATTTTTTTATAGCGTCACAATATATATTTCATTACAATATTAAAAAATAGGCTCTCTCCTACTTTTTTCTTTTTCATCCTTATCTCCTGAAAACCCCGATGCCCCCAACCATCGGGGTTTTCCTTTTCCAATTTTTTCCATGACCATTGACGAATTCGGAGCAACCCGCTTATAATCGGTGGAAATTTCCGGCTTCCTGCCATGGCCCTCCGCTGAGACGCGGCCTGCATCAGGCCCGGGAGAACTTTTTCCGAAGAGAAAAAATTCCCGACAAGAAAACGCAAAAAAAAATTCGGCCCCCGGGAGAAAAAATAGTATTGTATTCCCAAGTTGTTTTCGTGTCCACATAAGCGGTAAAGGTCATCATGGCAAAAGGAAGATTCCAAAACATTCTCGCAGAGCTTCGCGCCCACACCCCGTTTACCATTATCGGAGCCCTGACCGGCATCGCGTTCATGCTTCTGTTCCGGGATGTCGAGCCGGCTGAGGCCCGTCTGCTGTTTCAGATATTTCACCCGCTGCACGTCCTGCTCAGCGCAATCGTCACCGCCTCACTTTTCCAGCTTCACCGGAAGGCCAAAAGCTTTCTGCTGGTCCTGGTCATCGGCTATGTCGGCGCCATTGGCGTAACCACGCTGAGCGATTCCATTCTGCCCTTTTTCGGGGAATCGATCCTCGGGGTGACCATCCCCTCCCACGCCATGATTCATCAGCACGGGCATGAGGCCTCTTCGGCGGTCATGGAAAAGCACGTTCACGGGGAGGAGGAGCACGCCGAAGCGGCGGCGGAACATGAGGGGCACCATGCAGTCCATGGGGAAGCCCATCCCGTCACCCCGGAGCTGCACCTGGGATTCATCGAGGACTGGTGGCTGGTGACGCCTGCCGCCATACTGGGAGTGATTCTTGCCTATTTCTGGCCGTACACCAAGCTGCCGCACGCCGGCCACGTTCTGCTTTCCACCTGGGCCTCCTCCAGCCACATACTGATGAACACCCAGGCCGAACTGGGCGCCGCCCTGCTGGCCGG
>JBEPXR010000086.1:0-9151 GCA_041641775.1 Desulfobia sp.
ATGACGAACTTGCCCACATCCTCAAGGTCGCCCCGGACCTCAAGGAACAGGTCCTCATTCTCAACGGGGTCTCCAAGTCCTTCGCCATGACAGGGTGGCGCATAGGTTATACCCTGGGACCAGTTCACGTCATCGCGGCCATGAATAAAATTCAGAGCCAGTCCACCTCCAATCCTTCGTCGGTCGCCCAGAAAGCTGCTTTAGCAGCTGTGCAGGGTCCTCAGGATTTTCCTCTGATGATGAGGGACTCTTTTCTGCCGAGGCGTGACTATATTGTTGGGGAGTTAACTTCGATCCCTGGAGTCAGTTGCGTGGTGCCAAGCGGCGCCTTCTACGTCTTCCCGAATCTTTCGGCTTATTATGCGAAGAGTTACAAAGGGAAAGTGGTTGCGGGTTCGGTGGAGATGTCCGAATATCTTTTGGAAGAAAGCCATCTGGCTACGGTCCCGGGCATTGCGTTCGGTTCCGATGATTTCATCAGATTCTCTTTTGCCGCTTCAATGCAGGAAATCGAAGAAGGGATGCGGCGTTTGAAGGAAGCCCTGGGCTCTCTTGCCTGATTTCAGGCCTCCCTGACCGGTTCACACAGGGCCCAGGTCCAGGGATCAAGTGCTCTTTCCTTGGAGAGCACTTTTTTCTGATTGCTGGTGTAGCACTGGTAGACCCAGTTGTCACCGTTTCTGAATATCTTTATTACCCCCAGAGTGGGGTGTTTGTACCATCCTTCCTGGAATTCTCCGTGCATTTTATTTCCCGAATTATTTGCTTAGTTTAGCTATGCAGGATTCACATTTGCTCACTGTGGGGCCTCCCTGCCGGCAGAAGTCGTTGAACTTTTCAATCAGTTCCGATCCTCCACGGGGGCAGACCTCTATAAAGTGGACAAATTCTATCATCCGGTCAATGATCTGCCTGGGGGCCGTATGTTCTATTCTGCAGGCTCCTTTATCGGCGATATCTTCGTCTACAGCCAGAATGTTAATGAAGAAATCTTTCAGTGCCTTATGCCGATGTATGATATCCGCTGCCATCTCCTCACCCTCGGGGGTCAGGGTTATCAGTTCATAAGGAGCATAATTAATCAACCCTTTTTTGGCTAGGGCCCGAAAGGCCTCTGTAACGGAAGCCCTGCTGACCTCCAGACGTTCGGATATGTCTTTGGCTCTGGCGCTTTTTTTCTCGGCAGTAATTAGAGCAATTGCCTCAAGATAATCCTCGAGGCTCTGGCTTAAGCGATTTCCCGTTGTTTTGCTGTTTTCCGGCATATCATAGAGAAAGAGAGCGTATATTCTTAAAGATATACTATTTTTCTTTGTTACAGAAGACAATGATAACTTTAACAGCGCTATTTCTCAATGAAAAAATATGGTAATATCCCGGAGCTATTTCTCTCAGGACTGTTGGGAGAGTCGCATTCGGGACCTCGTCACTCCGATATCGCCTCAGCCTGCTTTTTCCTCGATGATTAATGCGATCCTCTGCCTGAAATAAAATTTCTGTAACACTACCGGATCCACCCCTTTGGTCTGGGCTGGAACACATTTTTTCCAGTACTGCCATTATACTGGATGTTCGTGCTTTCTGTTTCTCTAAGAATAGCCCACTTTCCCTGGATTCCTGAGATCCTGCCAGGAGGATAACTCCTGCAGCTTCTTTTTATTGAAGCTTACCTGTCCTGTGCGATTTAATCTTCTATTGACAGTCTGGCGGACGAGGTTTAGTGTGTCTTCCCCAAATACCTTTACTGTTTAGGCGAGTATGGAAGGCTTGGGAGAGATGGCCGATGTGAGGCTGCGCTGACAATAGAAAAGCAAGGAGGACTACTTTTGGATAAAGAGGTCAAGTTCCGCAGAGAAGTGTATAGCGGAGATATAGCCAAAATGGTATCCTGGATGAATGATGACCGGGTGGTTGAGTATCTTAACGAAGACCAGAATATTGACAAAAAGCTCGAGGAGCTTCTGAACTCCCAACTCCCTATTTTTTCACAGCAGTTTAACCGGGAAGGGAGTTTTTTTCTGATTGATCACCCCGAGGAAGGACCCATTGGATTTCTGCGTCTGGTGCCAGGGAGCGAAAAGGCCGAAATAGTGGTCGTCATTGGTGAACCCGATTACTGGGGTAACGGTTATGGTTATCAGGTGGTAGACAAAGGTATACGCTATGCCTTTTACGAATGGCGCAAGGATAAGGTAATTGCCAAGATTCATAAAAGTAACCACCGCTCCAGGCAAATTTTTAAAAAAGCGGGTTTTTCAAAAGAAGCCGAGCTTTACCGGGAAATTCGTTACAGCCTCAGTCTTGAAACATTTTTACACCACTAAAGTTAAGATCGTTACCCTGCTTTGGACAGCTTTTTTTCCCCAGGATTTCCAGTTTATTTTTTACCGGCAGGGCGACTGTCGATCGCCCCAGTTTACAGAAGAACAGGGGAAAGAGCAGGGAGACTGTTAACTAATAAGACATTTTTTCAAGGTTCCCTATAAAAAATAGCGGGCTATCAATCCCCGTAATGCTTTGCCGGGATTTGAATAAGCGTCTGATAAAAAAGACTTGCCTATAGCCAGCAGGATAAACTATCCTTCTAGTACCAGTGTCATAATTGGACCGGTACTGTCTTGATATCTCCTTATCTCCCCACCCTTACCGATTGAATGTCCTCTGAATTCGAACCCTTTGACGGGGAAGGTATACTCGGACCCGAGTTGGACAAGCTGAGAAAATCCATCCAGCGAAACTGCCTTATCTCCGACGCCGGCTTCTCAGGTATATATTCCATGTGTACTCTGATACTTCGCCTGCGCAATCTTTTCAAGTGGGAAAACGGTATGGCTCCCTGGTCTGAGCCAGAACCAGCCGATTTATTAGAATGGATTGACGCTAAAGAGAAGTCCTGGGAAGCCTTGCAGAATACCCAAGCCCAGTTGCTCATCATTGAAGGCCGGAATGTTGACCCTATGGATGGTTCATTTGTAAACAGCTGGCTTGGGAATTCAGGTCTGCTCTATGGCGCAGGTTTTGGTCGTTCCATGAAACCTGTTTTTTTCCTTGCCGAAAAACTGGATGAGAAAACTGTGGAAGGTTTTCCGGTATTTATTCTTGGCAAAGAGCTGGCGAGAGAACTTGCTGCCCCTTTTGCCATGGCCCAGGAGAATGTAATCTATATCCGCAGGGAACCTCTGCGTTTTTATTTCTGGGATCAGATTCAGGAGATCGGTTCAGGGTCAAAAAAAGCCTTTCAGCATGCTCTGCAACTCTACAATGTCAGAGACAGCAACAGCAATCCGGATCGGAAGTCACTCATCGAAATTTTTGATGAGATGGTTGATAGCGAACTGGAGATCTTTATTTATCACGAAGTCGGAGAATTAACGGAAGATAATCTGGAAAGCGAGGTAAGCGGAAAGGTGATCGATGCCTTTCCGCATTCAGCTGCGGAGTACCTGGTTCGGGCCGTTAAGGATCTCCTGGCCGATACCCACCCGAAGGGAGTTCTCCCCCGCATTATAGACACTGGAAAAGAATCCTCCCTATCGTTCTATGTGGGATTTCTCGATGGACTGCGCAGCATGCTTTTTCCTGAAATCGTCCCTGCCTATCGCTCCTTCCTTGAAGACGGCAACTGGCTCCACATCAGCCGGGCTGTGTCTCTCTGCCGACGAAATATGATAGAGAAATCCGAAAAAATAAGCTGTCTTTCCGGATATCTGGAGGAGAGTCGAGCTGGCCGGAAAGCGGAAGACTATCTGGAGGATGAACTTCTCGCTCCACTTGGAATAGGGAGGCATATTACCTGAAAAATGTAATTGTTAACGGAAATGTTTGAAATTATTTTGACTAGTTACCTATTTAGGAGTAATATCACCCTATCTTGATTCAGGAAATGGGGCAATGTCCCGGCAACTGTTTTCTTCTCCTTCATCCGGTGTGCTGTCTGAATGGTCAAAGAACGACGCAAGCTTAAACGTTACCAGGTAAAACTCGAGATCAAGTTGACCTTGTATGATGCTGAGGCCGAGGAGCATCTGATTGAACCCGCTCCGGCTGTGATCTGCAATATCAGCAGGGGGGGAGCCGTCCTGGAACTTTCGGAAGTCATCAGGCAGGGCAAGCATCTTTTCTTTGCCCCTCTTGAATCAGACACCATCCAATTCAACCTTGTGGTTCCTGTTTTTCAGGGTGAACAAGCAGAAACCGTCGAATTACTAGCCAAACCGGTGTGGTTCAATCGTGATATGGCCATGGAGGAACGGTCGTTTCTGATAGGGATTGAATTCCAGGAAAGACTCAGCCGCCAACTGGCCGACCATTTGTCTCTTTAGCCGCTCGGCCCCAATCAGATTCTCCCGCCTTTGCGGGCAAGTTCCGCCCGCTTTTCTTCCGCCTCTGAAGGTCGTATATAGACAGGTGTGGCCTTGCCAATATCCAGAAAATCATTTTGGCTCCAGGAAGTAAGGGCCAGAAAACCCACAGTTGCGGCTCTCGGAAATGAAAGATTAGGAGAGGCTAAGTGTACCTGGCTGCCCAGCTTTTCATCTATCAATTCTCTGTATACAGCAACGCCGTCACCGACCAGCAGGGTCGGTTCAGAAATCTCCTCCAAAACCAGGTGCGGCGGTAGAACCATGTCAGCGGTCAGACGTTGCAGACTGCCGTTTCCCTCAGGCCGGAAAAAAGCACAGTAGACCTCCTTTTTTCGGGCATCCACCATGGTACATATCTGGAAGGGAGAATAACAGAACTGCCAGGCAAGGCTTTGCAGACTGCTGATCCCTATGAGGGGCAGGGAGGCGGCCGCAGCCAATCCCTTGGCGGCACTCAGGCCGATCCGTAGGCCGGTGAAACTGCCTGGACCTATGCTCACTGCAATTCCGTCCAAATCTTTCCATCCAACCTCAGCTTCTTCCATCAGATGTTGAACAGCAGGAAGAAGTCGCCTGGAATGTGTCTTTCGAGACTGAAGGCTGTATTCGCCTATGCAGAAAGAAGAGCAGACCAGAGCTACGCTGCCGCACATTCCGGAATTTTCGATGGCGAGCAGAAGAGGGGGGATAGGGATTATGTCCTTCCTGGTATGGGCCACGTTTACTGAATGATTCTGATGATGTCATTGTAGAAGACCAGTATCATCAACGAGGCGAGCAGAAATAGGCCTACCTGTTGAATGATCAGCATGGTTCTTTCTTCCAGCGGTTTTCTTCTGACCGCTTCAATGGAGAAGAGTGCCAGGTGTCCACCGTCCAGAATGGGTATGGGAAAGAGATTGATAATCCCAAGATTGATACTTATCAGACCGATAAAATAAAAAAAATCAACAATCCCAGCCTCCATCTGTTGACCCGCCAGCTGGGCGATGAGTATGGGGCCTCCCAGTTCACTTGTCGGCACAACCTGCTGGAATATCTTGATTATCCCAAGTATAGTGAGGTAAATGTAACTGCCGGTCTGGGAGACTGCACCGGTGAGAGCTTCCAGGATGGAGGATTCCTCGTAGGTGATTTCCGCCTTTCTTGTAATGCCGAGCATATACTGTTGGCCGACTTTTTCTCCAAAGATATTTCTAACCGCTCTCATTTCAGGAGTTGCTGAGACGGTAAATCTTTCTCCTCCGCGCCGCAGAGTCAATTGTACTTCCTTCTCCTGGCTGGTTTGGATGATTTCGGAGATTTCAGCCCAGGTCTCTGTTTCTTCGCCGTTAATGGCAAGTATTTCATCTCCTGTTTTCAAGCCCGCTTCCAGGGCTGGTGACTCGGGTGCAACGCTTCCTATGGTCGTCGTTTCCACAGGGGTAGGAATGCCGACGGAAACCAGGATGAGGAAAAACAGGAGGACGGGAAAAAGCAGGTTGGAGACAGGGCCGGCAAGCACTATCAGGAATCGCTGCCAGACAGGTTTGTGCGAGAAAGCCCGGGAAGTATCTTCATCACTGAGTTCCTCCAGGGAATTTTCACCATACATTTTTACATATCCCCCCAACGGCAGGGCGCTTACCAGGTATTCCGTTTCTCCATATTGGCGCCCCCAAACTTTAGGGCCGAATCCCAACGAGAATTTGAGAACTTTTACTTTGAAAAATTTGGCTACCAGGAAGTGACCCAGCTCGTGAACAAATATGAGTAAACCGAGAACTATGATAAAGGAGAGTAAGGTTGTCATTTTTTTCGTATACGATATTGAGTAAGAGCAGTCAAAGTTGATAAGGCCTGGGCCGGGATCAGAGAAACCCTGCCCTGAATGTTGTTTCTTTTAATGAGAGTTAAAGGTGAGCTGATCAGGCAGGTCGGGTATCGGAGGTTCCTTGCCTGTCCGCTGCTGGTAGCGTATATGGAGAGTTTCCACTATGGATTCAGCCTGGAGCCGGGCCGAAATATCGGCATCAACAACTGTATCGAGGTCCCGAATCTCTTTTCTGACCGAACGGTTCAGCGTTTCGGCAACGACATAGGCAATCTCCGGAAAACGTATCCGCTGGTTGAGAAAGGCTTCAACGGCAACTTCATTGGCGCCGTTCAATATTGCCGGAAAAGTACCTCCCTGCTTGCAGGCATGGTAGGCAAGTTTCAAAGACGGATACCTTGAGTAATCGGGAGGTAGAAAGTTAAGATCCATACACTGAGCCAGGTTCAAGCGGGAAAGCCCGGTTCTGAGCCTCTCAGGCCAGGCCAGGGCGTAAGATATTGGAACGCGCATATCGGGGATACCCATTTGTGCGATGACGGAGCCATCCACGAATTCGACCAGGGAATGGACTATGGACTGGGGATGCACAAGGACCTCGATATTTTCCAGATCGATGTCGAACAGCCATTTAGCCTCGATCACCTCTAACCCCTTGTTCATCAAGGTGGCTGAATCGATTGATATTTTTCGTCCCATGTCCCAGTTGGGATGATTCAGCGCCTCTTTTGGAGTCACATCCCAGAGCTGACGTTCGCTCTTCTCCTGGAATGGCCCCCCTGAAGCGGTAAGAATTATTTTGTGGAGATCCTCTTTGCGTCCGGCCGTGAGAGCCTGAAAGATGGCGCTATGTTCGCTGTCAATGGGAAGCAGGTTGACATGGTGTTTTCTGGCGCTTTCCATTACCAACTGCCCGGCCATAACCAGGGTTTCCTTATTGGCCAGAGCGATGTGCTTTCCGGTTTTAATTGCCTCCATAGTAGGCACCAGACCTGCAGCTCCGACTATGGCGGAGACGACAGTGTCGCAGTCGTTCATGGTGGCAACCCGTATATTGCCTTCCTGGCCGAAAACGATTTCTCCCCGCCAGCCTGCTGAGACCTGACTCTTCAACCTTTCAGCCAGCTCTTCTGAGGCCACGGAAACGAGACGAGGCTGGAAGGCTTCGATTTGGTCTCTGAGAAGAGTTGTGTTTTGTCCGGCAGCCAGCCCGGCAATTTGAAAGCGGCCTGGAAACTGCCGAACTATCTTAAGAACATTACGCCCTATGGATCCGGTGGAACCGAGCAGTGAGATGGTCTTATGCATTTTATACTACACCCCAATACACTAGATAGTAAAACAGTGGCCCGGAAAGCAGCAAAGAATCGAATCGGTCGAGGACGCCGCCGTGGCCAGGCAGAAGAGAACCGGAATCCTTAACTTTTCCTCCTCGCTTGATGATGGATTCGGTGAGGTCGCCTATGGTTCCGAGGCCAACCACCAAGAGGGAGGCTATAAGTATACCTGTCAGACTATGGTCGGGCAGGAACAGTTGGCCGATAATGAGAGCAGCTGTAAGTCCCGTAGTCAGCCCTCCCAGTAAACCTGCTATCGTCTTTCCAGGACTTAAATGAGGCGCAAGTTTTTTTTTGCCGAGCTTTATGCCTATGAAATAAGCACCACTGTCAGATGCAGCAGTTATTGCGGTAAGGAGTAATAACAGAAAAGCCCCATTGGAAAAGGACATCACCATAATAAGGAAAGAGGCGCACAGGCTGACATAGATGGAGACAAATCCACCTTGAATTAGACTGTTGTAAGGATTATTCAGTTTTGAATAAAGGCATACCGTAAAAATGCAGGTACCGATAAGCCCGGTTACAAGGCCTCCGACTATGAAATCGAGATTCAGGCTGAAGGAAAGCAGGAGGGGAAGAGATCCAAAAAGTGTGATCAACATTTTGGATACCCTCTGTTCATCCTTTAAAGTTATAGATATATACTCCCAGGCGGCGGCTATGGCGGAGATAGAAATGGCGGCCCATACCAGATAGAAAGAGCCGATGTAGAGGATAAGACACCAGATACCTGCGGCAATTAGACCTGTAATAAGACGTGGCATGAGTATTACTTTGCCTTGCGGTTGCCTTCGCTGTCGGCAAGCTCCACGCTCTGTTCACCTGTTCTGCCGAAACGGCGCTGCCTTTTTTGGTAATCGATGAGGGCGGAGATAAAGTCTTCCCTGTTGAAGTCAGGCCAGTTTGTTTCGGTGAAATAGAGTTCGGAGTAGGAGGCCTGCCAGAGAAGAAAATTGCTCAATCTCCTTTCCCCCCCGGTTCTTATAATCAGATCTGGATCAGGGAGTCCACTGGTATCCAGATTCCGGGCGACAACATCTTCATTCAATTCCTGAGGAGTACACCGGTTCAGGTTGCAAAGCTTTGCGAGATTGCGAAGAGCTCTGACGATTTCGTCCCGCCCCCCATAGTTGAGAGCGAGATTAAGGATCAGACCCTCATTTCCGGAAGTTTCCAGAAGGCAGTGACTTATGGCATCCTGAACATCAGCGGGCAGTCTGTTTACGTCCCCAATGACATGCAACCTGATGTTGTTCTCGTTCATGGTAGCGAGTTCGCTCTCCAGATATTTCTTAAGGAGTTGCATGAGACCGGAAACCTCCTCCTGAGGACGTTTCCAGTTTTCACTTGAAAAGGCGTAGAGGGTCAGGATGTCTATACCCAGTTCGACGGCTGTTCTGGTTATTTTGTCAACCGATTGAACCCCGTTTGAGTGCCCTTGCAGACGGGGCAGACCATGGGAACGGGCCCAGCGACCGTTGCCGTCCATAATAACAGCGACATGGCCGGGCAGATTTCCGTAGTCCAGTGATGAATGTGGCACTTGATTTACGTTTAAACCTCCAGAATCTCTTTTTCTTTTTCCTTGAGGATAGTATCTATTTCACCCACGTACTTATCGGTCTCGGTTTGCG
>JBEPXR010000087.1:0-9110 GCA_041641775.1 Desulfobia sp.
GGGCATATTCTTGCCGATCAGGTCATTGATGAACTGGGGGAATCGCTGCAGGACCTGTGTAAAGAATTCAGCAATCCAAGGACCCAGTACGACGGCTCCGTCATGATGTTCAAAAAGAGCAACGAATACATTATCTATTTCGAAAGGGATAATGGAGATGGCAGGATTACCGATCTGGTTGACCGGATTGACAGTATCCTCCGGCAGACTGAAACCGACTGGAATCTTATGTCCATTATCCAGAAAAGTCGATTCCAGTCAGGTCTTCCGATCAGTCAGGCCCTCAACGAACTTTTCTCTTCCTGATCCCGGCAGTTGCCGGGATGTATTGCCCTGGTTGTCAATTTCCGGCTGGTGATGATCCAGATGTATTGGTATTGTGAATCTGTAAATTGTTTAAATTAGCTGTCTGGATTTAGTCAGGTTTTCAGAACAGCATTCCACAGAACCCTGATCCGATGTGCCCTTCTTCCCGCAAAAAGGAAAGTGACAAGATAAGACTGGACAGGCTCCTGGTTCTCCGGGGGCTGGCGGAAAGCCGCCACAAAGCGCAGGCGATCATCGGTGCCGGCCAGGTGGTGGTCGACGGCCACTTGGTGGACAAGGCCGGAACAACAGTCAAGCACAATGTTGATTTAAAGATAAAAGGCAGTATCTGTCCCTATGTCAGCCGGGGAGGGCTCAAGATTGAAAAAGGACTCGACTATTTTGATATCGAGGTCAAAGACAGAATCTGTGCCGATATCGGCGCCTCCACAGGCGGCTTTACCGATTGTCTGCTGCAGCGCGGCGCCGCACAGGTATATGCCGTGGATGTCGGCTACGGGCAGCTGGCCTGGAAAATCCGCCAGGATCCCAGGGTGGTTGTTATGGAACGAACCAACGCCAAGCAGCTTGATTCTCGGTTAATCCCCGAGCCCCTCAACCTGGCGGTAATAGATGCTTCGTTCATATCGCTCACTCTGCTTATCCCTCCCCTACTGCCACTATTTGCTGAAAGTATCAGCATACTCGCTCTCATCAAGCCCCAGTTTGAAGTCGGCAGAGACAAGATTGCCAAAGGAGGAGTTATCAGAGATTCTCTTCTCCACGAACAAGTACAGGAGAAGATTCGCTCATTTGCCGGCGACATTGGTCTTCTAACCCACGGAATCGTCAGTTCTCCCATCACCGGACCAAAAGGAAATGTCGAATTCCTCATTCATCTGGTATCAGGTTGAAAATGAAAATTAACTGCAGGAGTTCCAAGTTTTGAGTTTTCAGTTTATAGAGGATATGGTAAATATTGGCCCTATAGAAATCGAAGCCTTAGGGTTGAAAATTTATGGATAGAGGTTTGTTATGAACATAAGATGTACCGGACATAATCGATTGAGATGCCTGCTGCTCTTCTTTCTTTTTTCCCTCTCTCTGCCGGCTTTCTGCGGTGCTGCCGAATATGTGAGTGTGGACCATGATGGTGTCCGTATTCGGTCGGGTCCGGGAACGGATCATGAAATTTACTGGGAAGTCTTTGAGGATTATCCTCTGCAGGTTCTGGACCGCCAGGGCAAATGGCTCAAGGTCAAGGATTTTGAGGGTGACACCGGCTGGATTTACGGCACCCTGGTCAACGAGAAAGACACGGTCATCGTCAAAGTCGATAAAGCCAATATTCGGGTGGGTCCGGGAACCAATTACGAGAGAGCGGCTACCGCTCTCTACGGAGTAGTGTTCAACACCCATAAGGAAGATGGTGACTGGATACAGGTTAGCCACAGTGACGGAACCAAGGGCTGGATCTACAAAAATATAGTCTGGCCCTGACAGGGAAGTTTGTAAGTTATAAGTTATAAGTTGTAAGTTTGCAGGTTTGCAGGTGTGCAGATTAAGTTATGGCGGCAGCTCTTTGCCGCCATTTGTGTTTCAGGTTGGTTGTTGGTGGTTAGTTGTCAGTGGTTGGTTGCCAAGATCTGAAATCTGAAGACTGACGGCTGACCGCCCCTCCCGCAGGAAGCCGGCCCACTCGGGCGATGAACGAAAATTCCGGCTCTGCATCAGTCTTATCACTTAGAGGGTACGCCCTTACAGAAGAGAAACAGCCAGCCTAATCCCCAAATTCCAAATAAATTCCAGTAACCGAGAAAATTGGAAATTTCCAAAAATTACAAAAATTTGCGACCTGACCACTGAAATCTCAAGGACTGAAAGCTAAAAGCTATTCTCCCACCCCACAACCAACAACCAACTAAAATTCCACCGGGCAGCGCACCACATGCCCCGCCTTGTTCCGGAAAAGTAGATGGCGGTGCCTGATGCCGTAAAGATAGAGATCCCTGGTTATTTTTACGTCCTTGCGGCAATACTCTATTATCCTATCAATACGGCCCTCCTTATACCATTTCAGGGCAAGAAGGCCGTTGCCCCCCTTCCGGGCACCCAGGGTGAACTCTCCCAGAGCTTCGAGACTCAGGCGGTAGCCGAGCCTTTTCTTCACTTCCTCCAGTATGTCCAGGGAAGGAAGGTCAGCCAGGGCAAAAGGGGTGTAAGCTGACAGGACCCGATTATCAAAACGCTTGTTGTTGAAACCAACCACCAGATCAAGCTCTCTTATATGTTCGATCAGCCCCGTTATTTCATGTTCTTCGTAGACGTGATAACGGTCATCGAAGCTGTCATACAGGACCGCTACACTGACCCCCATTCTCTCCGCCCGGTGCCATCCTCCGACTTCCGCGGCTGATCGCTTGGTTTCCAGATCAAACACTCCGTATCGGCAACTTTTCTTTTCCTGGAAATTCAAGGTATTCGGCTCATTTTCCGGCAAGTCACCGGACCATTCAGGGATTTCCCCTGTCCGACATGTACCGCAATCAACAGCAGAATCCGGGAGTACTTCTCTTTCCTGCTGTCTCCTTTCAGACAAAAGGGTCTCCAGGACTTCACGGGCCGCTTCCTTATCGATAGGACGGTTGCCCGATCCGCATTTCGGGGAGTGGACACAGGAAGGGCAGCCAATCTCACAGGAACAGGTCCTGACCGTCTCCAGACCTTTCCACAGGAGAATCTCCAGCTTCAGAAAGGCGTTGCGCGACAAACCTATTCCCCCCGGGTACCCGTCGTAGATGAAGATGGCGGCACTTCTCTCCTGTTGGTTGAAAGGGTCGGAAATACCTCCCACATCGTTGCGGTCGCAGAGGACAAGAAGTGGAAAGAGAGAAATGAGAACATGTTCAACGGCATGGATGCCGCCCATGAAATGCATCATCTTTTCCTGGAGCCTGCTCCGAATTCTGTCGGGAACGAGGAACCAGAGTCCTTCGGTCTCAAAAACCTGAGGCGGAAGATCAAGCGGGTAGCGGCCTATGGTCTTCTGTCCCCGTACCAGTTTCTGCTGGTAACCGGTTACCTGTTCGGTGACCTTGAGACGTCCCAGGAAGGCCTGGATATTCCCGAGCCGCACCTTCTCACGCACCTCCAGAATCTCGGTGGTCTTCTCAGAGAGCGCCTGGGTGAACCAGGAAACATCCCGGCGTTCAGCCCTTACCTCCCGGCCGTTCAGATCAAGCTCTCGGACCACCCAGGTCTCGCCGTGATGGAGATAAACCGCACCGGGATGGCACTCTTTCCGGCAGCGGTAACTGTCTATCTCGCCTATGACTGTATCGCTCTTATCATCTCTTATTACAAGAGATCCCCCAGAGCCTCTGATATTTACCTCTTTATGGGGATATTTACGGCTGGTCAACCACCTGTCACCTTCAGCGGAAAGCAGCAGGCTGCCTTCCCCGGCCATCTTTTCAATCATCCTCCGGTTGTTCTGATCTCCAAACAGGGGTTCATCGCGGGTGATGGGCTCCTCTGCAGCGGCACAGATTATATGTTTACGGCTGATGACTTCGTTATGAGGATTGAGCACTGCCGCCTCCACCTCCCTGTCGAAAAAATCTTCCGGGTTCTGGATGAAATGCTGATCCAGGCTGTCTTCCTGGGCCACCATGATAATTAGGCAGTCCCGCTGCCTTCTCCCCACGCGGCCGCCCCGCTGCCAGGTAGACATTATCGAACCGGGGTACCCTACCAGGATGCAGATATCAAGGGATCCTATATCTATCCCCAGTTCCAGAGCACTGGTGGAGACCACCCCCATCAATTCTCCGCTGGCCAGTTTCTCTTCAAGATCACGTCGTTCTTCGGGGAGAAAACCGGCTCGGTAGGCGGTCAATTTATCATTGAGTTCACCCAGTCTGCTGGCGGTCCAGGAAGCCACCAGTTCCGTAATCTTTCTGGACTGGGTATACACTATGGTGCGCAGCCCTCTTTTCAGGGCGGCTTCCAGCATCTGGCTGGCGGTATAGGCGGCACTGTCCCAGGGATCGAACAGGACAAAATGGCGTTTACCCCTGGGAGCCCCGGTCTCGACAACCTCTTCTACCGGACGCCCGATCAGGTTCTCAGCCAGTTCACCCGGATTGCCGACGGTGGCGGAAAAAAGGAGGAAGCGGGGATCGGCTCCGTGCAGACGGCATATCCGCTGCATTCTGCGAAGTACCCAGGCCATATGTGAACCAAAGACCCCCCGGTACGTGTGGACCTCATCTATGACGACGTAGCGGAGACGCTGCCAGAACAAAGACCAGCTGGCATGATACCCCAGCATGGAGAGATGAAGCATGTCCGGATTGCTGATCAGGATGTGCGGTGGATTTTCCCGTATTTTCTTTCTCCTGTACGCGGAAACATCACCGTCACACACCTCAGCCCGAACGGCACTTGACCTGGCGAGTCCGGAAGCAAGCTCACCCACAACCCGCAGTTGATCCCTGGCCAGAGCCTTGAGGGGAAAGAGATAAAGGGCACCCGTCCCGGAATCAGCCGCAATTTCCTCCAGGACCGGAAGATTGTAAATCAGACTTTTGCCGCTGGCCGTGGGAGTGGCCACGATAACATCCTTGCTGTCACGAATAAGATTGATGGCCCGTGCCTGATGGCTGTAGAGTTTATCGATGCCGTACTGCCGGAGAATTTTTTCCAGTTCAGGGGAAAGATCTTTCTCAAGCTTCCCATATACCGGGGCAGCCCGGGGCAGGTGTTTATGACAGGCGACCTGGGGGCCGAATTTTTTCGAGGCCTTCAAGGAAGCCAGATATTCATTGACATTGCCTTCTTTCTTCATCGTCAGTTGCCGGTGGTTCGTTATCAATTGCCAGTTTACGGTTTACAGGGGCAGGAGAGAGAAGCTGCGGAACCGGACCGGATCAATACAGCCAGGTTTTACCTTTTAACTTTTACGAAAAGATATTAGGTTATGGAGTTACCCATGACGACAAGTGGCAATTTTACCATCTCCAGTGCTAATGAAAACAAAAATTATCATTACTCCATGTCGTAAGGAATATACATCTTCATCTGATGTTGCCGACAGCGTGAAAAGGACCAGCGAGTCCCTTCCAGCCGCCGACAACTGCCAACCTATCGATGCCAATGACTGCCGACCGTAAAAAAGCCGGTATCGTGGGAGTCCCACCCCTGGACATCATCAGGGAGTTGAACGAAACCGGGGCTGAAATATATGACCTCGATGAACCCCGGGAGGGAATTAACATCAACCGGGCCGACTCCATTCTCCCCAGAGTCTACTGCGCCATTATCCGGACGGTAGTGGTTAACGCCCTCTACCTTGATCTCGACATTATCTACATGGACACCGGGGCCGGTAAATGCGACAGTTCCCTCAACACGTCCTTTATCCTGGAGGAGATTCTGGATATTCCGGTTATCAGAACCAGCAACCTGGATACCGACTCCCACGGCTTTCCGCTGTGCCGGACCCGAATGCCCCTCACAGAAAAGATTGGGAAGATAACCAGTCGGGTGACATCTCCGGTTTTGCCCGATACCGGTCTATATCCTGCCTGCCGGCCAACCGCCGGGTTCTGGGGAGTTCCCCCCCGGGATCTCTCTCTGCTGGAACCCTTCCCCGCTTCCACCCACGTCTATGGCTGGACCAGATGCATGGAAAATAAAACCCCGGCGGACAGCGCCCTGGAGCTTTATTATAATCCGGAAATCCCCACAGTATTTTTCGCCCAATCGTTTTGCCCCAAAGCAGGGACTGCCAGGTTTCTGGCTTCCCGCCACCCCCGCGCTCTCTATCTGGATGTAGACACCAGGGGCGGAAGCAGTGCCAGAGCCAAAATAGAAGCTTTCCTGGAATTATCCGGTGTTCGTGATGTTAATCGGTGATTTCGGCACTTCCTACTGCAAGCTCCTGGACCTGGATGCTACCGGACCGGAGCCTGAGGTTTATTCCATGAGGGAGCTCCCCGGCGATCTCCGGGTCACCATGGCAACGGGACACAACGGCAAACGCTTCGGAACCCGATATACCAACGAACTGACCGCTCTGGCCCGGGGTGGAGAGGAGCTTATTGTCGACAGCAATTACGTCCTGCTCGACTGCGGCAGCCGGGACATAAAATTCATCAGCTACAGAAACGGAAAAATGGCGGACATGGGCTGGAATGCCGAATGCGGGGCCTCCATGGGTTTTACCATAGAACTTCTGCAAAAGTATTACAATCTGGACTACGGCAAGCTTCCAGTCCCCCAGAGATCCTTTCCGGTAACCTGCGGGGTTCTGGGAATGAGCAGTATTTTTGATGCGGTTACCACTGGAAGCAGCGAAAAGGAGGCGGTGGCCAGATTCGTTAAAGGGATAGCCCTCAATGCCTACCGCTTTGCCGGTTCACCGGAGAAGATCTATCTCTCAGGGGGGCTGTGTGACAATCCCCTGTTTATCAGCAGCTTCCCCTGTCAGATAGTGGCTCTCGGCCGTTTTGTCCTGCTCTCGGGACTGAAACGGATTATCGGCTCCTGAGTACAGACAGGCGAACAATACAGCGATCACACAAGAATCATGAGCAAAGGGGGGCCGGCCAATGAGAACTCCCAAAAAAACCGTTGTCAGACCAAACTGTTTTCAATGCCTGCATTTCTATATTACCCACAAACCCGCGCATCCCTACGGCTGCAGAGGTATGGGCTTCAAGTCGAAAAAACTGCCGGCGCTGGTGGTCTATGAAAGCTCCGGAATGGAATGCCAGCTCTTTACCATAAAAAATCAGGATGACTTCTGAACCTGCGGCGGTCAGGCATGTCTGCTTTTTCTGTGCTCCGAGACAGCATGGAAGTAAACTGAGACGGTTACTGCCCAATCTGAAAATCCTTGACTTTTACCGACCTTAAACATAACTTATCTTTCTACTGTCCTGGACAGGTTTTCGTTTGAAGACGACCACCCGACTGTTCAAATAACCGTTCTGAAAACCATGACCAACTGGAGAAAAAAAGGCCAGACACTGACCTTAATGCTGCTCATCCTGCTTATGGGGACGGCCGCAGTATCGCCTTCAGGTATTCATCTTGAATTGTGCCTTGGCTACGATGGCCATATTAATTTTAAAACTGATACCTGTCTTCCCGATACGATCCCCCGGGATCCTGTATCGGACACCTTCGGGTCGGAACATGAACACCCTGAAGACTGCCTTGATCTCGCAGTAGGCTGCAGCTCTTCTGATCAGGTCATCCCTTCCTGGCGTTTCGCAAAAACAGGTAAAAAGAATATACAGCCGTTCTTATCTCATGCCTTTTATCGTTCTGATACCAGGTCATTCCCCTTTACTCTCCCGAACTCGATTAAGAGCACTTTGCCAACGGATGCCTCTTCTGTTTCTCCCTACCCTCTATCTCTTCGTACCACCGTACTCATTATCTGATTCTTCTCTGATTCAAATCGAAAATGGCCGGTTGAGGGGATAAGCTTTTAAAGCCGCCTCGAAACGAAAACACCTTCAGGCTTTCCACAGCCTTACCAGTCATACTGATCGCCGTTTTACCCCAGCGGCCGATTACGTCTGTGCGTACGGAGAAAACCAGTAATGAACAAAGTCGTATTGATTGCAATCGGAGGAATTCTGTCAGCCACGGTATGCGTCCAATATGGAAACACAGCAGAAAGAATTCCTGTTTCGTTACCAGATACAACCTCTCGAGATTATCAGAAATCCAGAGTACCTCCTCAACCCACCACCGATATTGACCTGCAGTGGGCCCTGGAAGCCGCTGTCGAGAGTCACCCGTCCGTAGCCGCCTCCTGGTATGAAATCCAGGCCAGTCAGGGGGTCCTGCAACAGGCCGGCTACCTTCCGAACCCTCGAATATTCGGCGAAATAGAGGAGTTTGGTGGCTCGGGTGAACTTTCAGGGGCCGATGCCATGGCCAGTCGGATAGGGCTGAGCCAGGAATTCCTTCTAGGCGGAAAAATTCACAAACGGGTTAAGGAAGCTGAGGCCGGCACCAGGGTCACCACCCTTATGCATCAGAAGAAGCTCCTTGAGTTCAAGGCAATGGTGGAAAGACGTTTTTATAATGTCTACACCCTGCAGGAGCGTTTGCGTCTCCAGGAAAAACAGCTCGACATCATTGAGAAGACCCATGAAGTTGTCCGCAAGCGGGTAGAATCCGGAGACACTACACCGATTGATCTCGCCAGGAGTCAGGTGGAAGTGTCCTCAGCCAGGATAGAGGTGCAGAAACGGCACCGGGAACTGAAAGCCGCCCGTCACGTTCTTGCTGAGTCCTGGGGCTCCGAATCACCTGATTTTACAAGTGTCAGGGCCCGATACCGGCTGAATCCACATATATCGGAACCGGAACTTTACCATCTCCTCGAACAAAGTCCTGCCTGGAAACTATATGAGGCCCGCACGGATAGAGCCGAGAAAGCCCTGGCTCTGTCCCGAGCCGAAGTTATTCCTGATCTGGAACTTGAAGGCGGGGTTCAGCATTTCAACGAATCGGGAGATCAGGCGCTCTTTATTGGAGTAAGTCTGCCTCTTCCCCTTTTTGACAGAAACCGGGGAAATATCACCGGTGCCGAAGCGACCTATCAAAAAGTCCGCCAGCAGAAAAAAGCCGGAGCCCTTGCCCTGAAAACAGAACTGCAGCAGGCATGGCACAGGTTCATCTCTGCGCAGCAGACCGTGAGAGCCCTCGAGGAAGATGTTCTGCCTGCGGCTCGAGACGCTTACCAGTCGGTCAGGAAATCATACCAGGCCGGGGAAGCG
>JBEPXR010000088.1:0-9055 GCA_041641775.1 Desulfobia sp.
CTGATCAAACCGGTGACTATCAAGTCAATGGGTGCATTGTTAAAGCGAATCGTCGAGAATCTGACTTCGCCCTCCCGTTACGACCTCGCTATTTATGCCGGGAAGTATTACTATATCAACAAGGATCTGGAGAAGGCCCGGAAGAGTTTCAGTATTGCTGTGCAGATCAATCCCGGAGCGGCCCTGCCCCATATGTATCTCGGCAAAGTGTATTCCCGTCTGGGTGAGCTGGAGGAAGCGGAATCCGCCTATAACAGGGCTGTTGCTATTCAGAGTAATTACCTGGGGGCTCTGGAGGGACTTGCCGATATCTATGAGAAAAGGGAAGACTATCCGGGCCTGGTTAACTGCCTGGAAAAAATTATAGAAAACACCTCGACAAATTTCTATAATCTTGTAAGGCTTGGCAGTGCCTTGTTGAAGGTGCAGAAGTTTGACCGGGCCGGGCTCTACCTGAAGAAAGCGGCCCGGGCTGCCCGCGGCAATCCGGAACAGATTGTCCAGGTTATGGAATCCTTCATTGAGGCGGGATTCGTTGAGGAAGCCGATGATCTCTATTCCAGATACTTCCAGGAGGATGACGACAAGACCGCGGACTTTCTCAACCGCCTGGGGAGGAAATGCGTTCTCACCGGTCAGTATGAGAAGGGAAAAGGTTTTCTACTCAGTGGACTCAAACTTCGTCCGCAGCACGAGGGACTCAATTACACCATTGCCTTTCTGTTCTACCATATGAAGGATTATGATGGAGCCAGGGCCCATCTCCAGAAAGTGCTTCGTCTCAATCCCGACTTTACAGAGGCCAGAAAAATGTTGAACAGAATAGCAAATCAGACCCGGCATGGATAAGATTATCAAGATACAGAACATAGAGATTATCAGTGCCACTGCCCTTTTTTTCCTGGTTGTCCTTGCTGCTGTTGTGCTGAAGAGTCTTGCCTTTATCTTCATTCCCTTCACCATCGCTCTGCTGATCTGTTACGCTCTGGGCAAGCCCTTGAATTTCCTGCAGCGCTGCCGGGTCCCCATATCACTGAGAATACTTATAGTGGTCACCCTGGTGCTGGTCATAATCTATCTTTTCGGTCATCTGGTCACCGTCAACATTAAGGATCTGCAAGCCCAACTCCCTGATTTTGAGGCGAAATTCTGGGATTATACACGGAATATATTAAAACGGCTCAACATGACTCCGGCAGAAGCCACAGAGATATATGAGGCGTTCTGGGGGAACTTCCAGCAGACAAAACTCAAACCCCTGGGTTCTATGCTGAAGTATTTCGGCGGCTCCTTTTTTGCCTTCCTGGGCAATATGGTCTGGGTGATTCTTTTTCTTATCTTCATGCTGGCTGAGCGGGAAGGTTTTTATGATAAGATACGAAGGAGCTTCGGTGACGGCGGCGGCGAATCGATCATCAAGACCCTCAACGATATAAACAGGTCGGTCCAGAGCTATCTTGGCCTGAAGGTGTTGATCAGCGCCTCCACCGGCTCACTGGTCTCCATAGCACTCCACTTCCTTGACACACCCTTTGCCATGTTATGGGGGATGCTGGCCTTTGTCCTGAACTTTGTCCCCAATATCGGTTCCATTATAGCCGGAATTCCACCGATATTACTCACTTTTTTTCAATATGGCTCTCTGGGCAAGGCTTTTGTCGTAGCCCTGGTGTTTGCGGCAATTCAGTTCTGTATAGGGAATCTTCTTGAACCGAAAATCATGGGGAAAGGTTTGAATCTGAGTCCACTGGTAGTTTTACTATCCCTTCTTTTCTGGGGCTGGGTCTGGGGCATTCCCGGAATGCTCCTCTCTGTACCATTGACGGCGGCAGTCAAAATCGCCCTGGAAAAGGTGGATACGACCCGGCCCCTGGCCCTGTTGATGAGCGGGAAATAAGTTATACGTTTACACGTTGTAGGTTATACGGTCGGTAGAGGTTTCTTGCAGGTTGGATGTTGAAGTTGCTGATCGTATAATGCACGAAAAGAGAAGGAAGGGGCGGAAAGTCCGATCAGAGGAGTAGCGGATGCGGATCCTGCCTCAGAAGATACTAACGAAATTCAAGAAGGAGTAGCAAGATGTATATAGATGAAGCAAGGCAAAATCAGACTGTGGTAAGTGCCGATCAGGCAAAGGATATGGCTTCGACTATTTTCCTGGCCAAGGTTTTTAAATGGATGGCGTTCGGCCTTGGTTTGACCGGTATTCTGTCCATGCTGGTGGCTAGCTCCGGTATGGCTCAGCAGATATTTACCGCCAATCCCATGGTCTTTTTCGGACTGATTATCGGTGAACTGGCTCTGGTCTTCTACCTCTCTGCCAGAATCCAGCGTATTTCGCCCCAGACTGCAACCGCACTTTTTATTATCTATTCTGCCCTGAACGGTATAACCATATCTTTTATCTTTGAGATCTATACCACCGCTTCCATTGCCGGGACATTCATCATGGCAGCCGGCATGTTCGGTGCCATGGCGGTTTACGGTATGGTGACAAAAAAAGACCTCAGCCGTTTCGGTTCGTTTCTCTTTATGGGGCTGATCGGCATTATAATAGGTGCAGTCGTCAATATCTTTCTGCAGAGCACCATGATGGCCTGGATTATTTCTGGAATAGGGGTGATTGTCTTTACTGGCTTGACAGCCTATGACGTCCAGAGAATCACCAGGATGGGGGCTTCAGGAATCATGAACGAAGGGGCGGGCGCCATTCGCAAGAACGCCATCCTGGGGGCACTCACTCTTTATCTTGATTTTATCAATCTTTTTCTCCACCTTCTCTATTTTCTGGGTAATCGCGAGTAGCATTCTCACGGATCCGGAAGAACTGTTGGCGACGTCATTGCAGGGATCGGAAGAAGCAGGACATGAAGCTCGGGAATACAATGTCTGGTTCCGAGAATAAGGGATTCAGGAAATGGTATGAGAAATGCCTCCCTTTCGTGGCAAGGGGACCGGAGCTCCAGCTGGAGTGGCTGGTTAACGAGCTGCAGAAGAACATCCTTTCTCCTGCCGAACTCGCCCCTTATGTCAAACTTCTTCTGGCCGATAACAGTGAGGAAGATAAGGGAAAAATCAGGGATTATCTGACGGGGCTGGATGACGATCTGATCTGTCAGCTGCTCGAGTCCTCTGAAATTTATGACACCCCCAAGCTCTTCGAGCTCATACCGCAGCCGAACTCGAACCATGCGGATATCGCTCTTCGAAAGAGCGTTCCTCCGTATGAGAAGAAACCGTTAATGCTGATGGATAAGATTTATTACGCAGTATACAACCGTTCGGAGAGATTACTGAAAGAGGCGGCTGAACAGATTATGCAGAGAGGGAATGGGCCGGAAGATTTTGCCGCCAACTACCAGCGGTTTATGAAGATTCTGGAAGATGAGGAGTTTCTCTTGACTCTTTATCCCAATGCAAGGCACTGAGGAAGGAGACGGATCTCCTGCCGGAAACTTTCACCATGAAACGGAACCGGCAGGAGTTGTTCGATATTATTTTCTTTTGGAGGCTTTGATCGGGTTGATCTTTTTCTGACCGCCCTTGATTTCAGGCTTTTTGTGGGTAGCGAAATTGCAGAGGCCCAGGCGCCATTTAGCTTCCGGGAAAGCATAGGTTTTACAGTATCTGGTACTTTCTACTTCTATTATCCTTTCACACCCGTCACATTCCTCTATCACAGGATTAAAAAAACCACTGCTGTACAATTCGGTTTTTATTGTTTCAGTAGATGCCATTGTCTCTCTCCTTTATGTGCTTGCAGGCAGACGGTAATCTGACTTGATTGGCGCGTCTGTTATTGCGATGTTTTCTAAAATAAATTTACAGTCTTAAAAGATTTTAGACCAATCTTTGCCTCCTGTTCACAAAAATAAGGGTAATCAGATTGATCGTATTGTCAACAGGGGTATAAGAAAAAGATAAGAAAGTGTCAATCTAAAAATTTTGGCAGGATTGTTGCATCCCTTTATTTGTTGTAAATCCATACCATGGGAGTCAGGTCGGCTTTTGTTGATCTCCCCTGGAGATCATCTTTCTCGTTTGGGAATCCGGTCCCTCTGTTTCCCGGTAAAAAATATTGGAATGTCAACATCGTCTGGAGTGTGGTTATGCCTGAATATATTTGGAAAGGTACCAATTCGTATGGTGAAAAGCGCAAAGGCAAGTTCGAAGCCAACAGCGAGGCTGCGGTCAGGGCCCATCTGAAGCGGATCAGAATTACACCTGAAGTCGTCAAGGAAGCTCCCAAGGATCTTCTGCAAAATGTCGACATGTTTCAGCCCAAGGTGACTGGTAAAGATGTGGTAATCTTTACCAGGCAGCTCTCCACCATGCTGGACGCAGGTCTTCCCCTTGTTCAGAGCCTTGAAATTTTATCAGAACAGCAGGACAATAAGACTTTTAGAAGAATTCTGAACGATATACAGCAGGATGTTGAGGTGGGGATGACTTTTGCGGATGCCATGAAAAAACATCCCAAGGTCTTTGATAATCTTTTCTGCAACATGATAGAAGCCGGAGAAATGGGCGGGATTCTCGATGTAATTCTTAGGAGGCTTGCCGCCTTTCTTGAAAAATCCATGGCCCTCAAGAAAAAAATTAAGGGGGCAATGACCTATCCGGTTATCTGTCTCTCTATAGCGCTCATTATCACTGCGGTCATCCTGATCTTCGTGGTACCCGTTTTCGCCAAGATGTTTGAAGATTTTGGTTCCGCCCTTCCAGCACCGACTCAGATCGTCATGAATGCCAGCGAATTTGCCAAGGGCAATTTTCTGATCATCGCGGGGGCCATAGCCGTGCTCGTTTTCGCCATCAGGAAAATATACAGCACCGAGAAGGGACAGGAATATATTGATCGTCTCCTTCTCCGCCTGCCGGTGTTCGGACCCCTGATCAGAAAGGTGGCGGTAGCTAAATTTACCAGGACACTCGGTACCATGGTTCAAAGCGGGGTTCCTATACTTGAGGCCCTCGGCGTAGTCGGCCGAACTGCGGGTAACAAGGTGATCGAGAAGGCCGTCTTCCGGGTGAAGGGCAGTATCTCTGAAGGACGTTCCATTGCCGAACCGCTCGAGGAGACCGGAGTTTTTCCTGGCATGGTGGTCCAGATGATCAACGTAGGTGAGTCAACCGGGGCCCTTGATACCATGCTGGCGAAGATAGCCGATTTTTATGATGAAGAGGTGGACCAGGCCGTGGATAATATGACTGCCATGATCGAGCCTTTTATGATGATATTCCTCGGTGGTTTGATCGGCGGACTGGTCGTTGCCATGTATCTGCCAATATTCAAAATGGCCAGTGTTATCGGGTAATGGCGAAGCTCTGAAGGAAAAAAGAGAGCGGTTGTTTTTTAAATTGTTCATTGCCGAAATATCTTGCTAATATTATAGAAGTTCTTGATGCCGAGGTATAAATCGGGCAGAGAAAGAGCAAATAGTGCCGGTATTATTGATGTCAGGGATAAAATAGGGTAGTCTGATAAAATATAGAGTTAAATCGATTAATTGGTAAAAAAATAATAAGACGAAACAAGCAGGAGGAAATGCATGGGAGAGATTATCGGTGTTCTGGGTAGAGAGGTCCTCGACTCGAGGGGAACTCCCACTGTCGAAGTTGAGGTTTATCTTGACAGTGGGATTATGGCCCGGGCCATTGTCCCCTCTGGGGCTTCCACAGGAAGCAGAGAGGCCCTGGAACTGCGGGATACCAGGAAAAAGAGATACATGGGAAAAGGGGTTCTGAATGCTGTAGCCAATGTTAATGAGCAGATCGGACCAGCCTTGATCGGCATGGAATCAACCCAGCAGGTGCTTATCGATCAGACCATGATTGCACTGGACGCCACGGAGAATAAGAAGAAGCTCGGCGCTAATGCCATGCTTGGTGCTTCAATAGCCGTGGCCAGCGCTTCGGCCGAAGAACTCGGCCTTCCCTTTTATACATATCTTGGCGGAGTGAATGGAAAAGTCCTACCCGTACCCATGATGAACGTTCTGAACGGTGGAGCCCACGCTGACAATAATGTCGATATCCAGGAATTCATGATTATGCCCATCGGAGCCGCCACTTTCCAGGAATCTCTGCAGATGGGGGTGGAAACCTTTCACAGCCTGAAATCGGTGCTGAAAAAAGCCGGTCATCTGACCTCAGTTGGGGATGAAGGAGGTTTTGCCCCCAATCTGAGATCCAATGAAGAAGCCATGGAATCTCTCCTGGAGGCCATAAATCAAGCGGGCTACAAACCCGGCAGAGATCTGGCTATCGCCTTGGACGCCGCTGCCAGTGAACTTTATGACAAAAAGAGAAAGTGCTATATTCTTGCTGCGGAGAAAAAATCTGAAAAGGATGCCGGGCAGTTCATCGATTTTTACGAGGACTGGGTCAAGAAATATCCTCTGGTTTCACTTGAAGACGGCCTGGATGAAAGTGACTGGAAGGGTTGGAAGGAACTGACCGATCGTCTTGGTGATAATATTCAGCTCGTGGGTGACGATATCTTTGTCACCAATACCAAAATTCTCGCTGAAGGTATAGAGAAGGGGGTGGCCAACTCCATCCTGATCAAGCTCAATCAGATCGGAACGGTTACCGAAACCATTGACGCTGTTGATATGGCTCATAGGGCCGGCTTCACCTCAGTTATTTCCCATCGGTCCGGGGAGACCGAAGATACCACGATAGCCGATCTGAGTGTTGCTCTTAATACCGGGCAAATTAAAACCGGAGCGCCTTCCAGAACAGACCGGGTTGCCAAATACAATCGCCTGTTGCGAATCGAAGATGAATTAGGCTCCATAGCCAAATTCGCTGGAAAAAGTTGTTTAAAATGATAAAATAAGTTATAAGATAACCTTCTTTAATGACTGGACTTATTGAGGTGACTGGAATGACCCTTACTAAAGCAGATCTGACGCAAAAGGTATATGAACAGCATAACCTCAGCAAGATGGAGGCCTCCGAGGCAGTAGAGACCTTCTTGAGGATAAGTAAAGAGCGGTTGACTGAGGGGGAAGATCTGCTGCTCAGCAGGTTTGGAAAATTCAAAGTTAAAGACAAGCAACCCAGGAAAGGACGGAATCCCCAGACAGGAGAAGAACTTATTCTGGACGCCAGAAGGGTGGTGACCTTTAAACCATCCGGGATTCTGCGGGACAAGGTTAATTCGGATTAGGTTCTTCGAAATGCGACTATAAGTTTTAAAGACGGGCTCGTTGTTCTGACAGCCCGTCTTTTACATTCTCTGTTCCAGGTGGTTCCGTTTCCCGGATGCGATCAATCCACAGGGCCTGGACATCGAGCAGCACCTCCGGATAGTTCTTCTCCTTAAAGAAAATCAGACAGCTCCCAATATTCCCCTGAAGATATCACATTGTTATGAGAGACCAAAAAAGTGTAACCCTGGGGCGGTTGGCCGATATGGTGGCAGGAAAGGTTCTGGGTGATCCGGAAAAACTTGTATCCAATCTTGCCGATCTGGAAAGTGCAGGGCCGGGAGATATCACCTTCCTGTCCAGGAAGTCGCTGCTCGATCTGCTTTCCAGTTCTAACGCTTCAGCCGTATTAATAGGGGATGAGATAGACGACCCCCCAATTGACGCCATCCAGGTGAAAGACGTCAACTTGGCCTCGGCCTTTATCCATAACTATTTGCTTCAGTCTCCCTTCCAACCCGGCGGGATACACGCCAGTGTGCAGGTCGGAGAAAACTGTCTGTTACCCAGCCAGCTGACAATAGAGGCCTCCGTGGTTCTGGGAAACCGGGTCAGTCTGGGGGAACGGGTCTTTATCGGGGCCGGAGTAGTGATAGATGACGATGTCGTTGTTGGTGATGATACTGTAATAGCCGCCAACGTGACGATAGCTTCCGGCTGTCGCCTTGGTAAACGGGTGAGAGTGCACAGTGGAACTGTCTTGGGCAGTGACGGATTTGGCTATGCCACCGATGAACAGGGAAGACATTTCAAGAGACCCCAGGTAGGCAATGTAGTAATAGGCGATGATGTGGAAATTGGGGCTAATGTTTGTGTGGACCGGGCTACTTTCGGCAGTACGGTCATCGGGGAAGGCACCAAAATTGATAATCTGGTTCAGATTGCTCACAATGTCGAGATAGGAGAGCATTCCATTCTTGTTGCTCAGACAGGCGTTGCCGGAAGCAGTAGACTGGGACGTAATGTCGTGCTCGCCGGGAAAGCAGCGGTCACTGATCATGTGGTTCTGGGAGACAGAGTTATGGTTGGTGCTATGAGTGGGGTCAATAAAGATCAGAAGACAGGGGCCGTAATAAGTGGTATACCTGCAATACCTCATAAATTGTGGCTTAAGGCAAGCACGGCCTTTTTAAGGCTTCCCGGATTGCTGAAGGAAGTAAGAGATCTCAGGAAAAAGGTGGAAGAACTGGAATCGAAAGTCAATCCATAAGTACAGGTGCCAGACAATGACTGAATCGAAACAATCGCTTGACATAGAGGCAATCCTGAAGCTTCTGCCCCACAGGTATCCTTTTATCCTGATCGACCGGGTCGAGGATGTTCAGGAGGGTGTATCCCTGAGAGGCCTGAAAAATGTCACCATTAATGAACCCTTTTTCCAGGGCCATTTTCCCATCAAGCCAATTATGCCCGGAGTCCTTATTTTGGAAGGAATGGCCCAGGCCGGCTGCATCCTCGCCTATTTATCCGAGAAAGATAAAATCGGCAAAGATCTGGCCTTTCTGGTAGGAATGGATAAGGTCCGTCTGCGCAGACAGGTGGTGCCGGGTGATCAGCTGATCTATAATGTAAGTTTTCTCAAACAGAAGGCCAGGATCTACAAGGTGGAGGCCAAAGCCTATGTAGGAGAGAAACTTGCAGCCGAGGCAATATTGATGGCCTCTCTCGGCTGATGTGTCTGTTTTGTCACGATCGATCTCAATGACCGGTCCGGTTGACAAAACTGAGGGCGCAGAATTGTACTGCAGGCAGAATAGGGCGTGACTATGCGATCACTATTTGAATGTCAACTAATGATTTTTAACCAAAACTTATGGCTATACATCCCACAGCAATAA
>JBEPXR010000089.1:0-9032 GCA_041641775.1 Desulfobia sp.
TGGCCTGAGCACTCTGGCCATGGCTGCCGAAGGCGAAGCCGCGGCTAACAGCGGTCTGATCATGGCTGCGGCTCTCATCGGAGCGGGAATAGCAGTCGGTGCTGCCGGCGGCGGCTGTGGTGCTGGCATGGGTCAGTGTGCCCGCGGCCTCATCGAAGGGAGTGCCCGCAATCCGGAGATGAGTGGAAAATTAACCGTTACCATGTTCATTACCTTCGCCCTTATCGAGACCTTTACCATTTACGCCCTGGTTATCGGCCTGATCGCCCTCTATGCCAATCCTTTCCTCTAGGATTCGGCCTATCTACTTTTTACGGCCTCCCTGGCTTCATCAGAAGAGAAAGGGAGGCCTTTTCCATTCAGATACTTCTCTTACCGGTTGTCGGGTGACAATAGCGGCCTGACAGCAGGGCAGCCAGACTACCAACCAAGGTTCTGCTTTTCTTCTTAAAGACTTTGCCCTTGTAGGCCGGTATACTCTCTCCTCCCCTTATCACATCCGACACGAGCAGGACCACTGCCAGCTCGATTCCTCGAAAAGCGGCAAGGCGGGCCAAGGCGGTAAATTCCATATCCACGGCCACTACGCCTTGCCTGCCAAAGCGTTTAACCTTGCTCCAGGACTCTCTATATAGAGCATCCGTGGTCCATACCGGTGACTGATGAATGACAAAACCGCAGTCCGCCAGGTATTCTGCCACTTTTTCCCTGAAAAAACCGGGCAGATGACATCTCCTGCCTCCGAGATAATGACCTGAGGTTCCCTCTTCACTGATTCCCCAGGCAGGAATCACCAAGTCTGTCGTCTCGACATTTTCAACCAGGGAGCCGCACCACCCGACAGCGATAAATCGTTTTAGGCCTCTGGCAATCAATTTTTCCATGGTCATCACCGCCATGGGGGCTCCGATAGCGGGACCGGCCCAATAAAAGGCATTAGGGGTGCTGGTGACTTTACAAAGATTACTTTGGAAAAGGAAGAGTGGTTCGACCCTATCAGCTGGGTAAGAACGCTTCAGGATCCCGACCTCATAGGGGGTCAGGCAATAGAGACAGCTTCCATAAAGCCGTTTCTCTCCAGGGAGAATGGAAGGCTGGATGACAATGTCGGACATCAGGGAGATGAAATGTGCCAGGCTGATCAACCGACGAGACCGTCAGCCTGGCAGCACATGCACCTATAACTTCTTCAGGGTATTTTCAGCGACCTCCAGGGCCCGGCTCAGATCGTCTTGCGACTGGGCAGCAGAAATGAAGGTACACTCAAATTGAGATGGAGCCAAGTAGACACCATTGTTAAGCATTTCAAGATAAAAAGTGCCATACTTATCCGTATCCGATTTTGCCGCGCTCGTAAAATCGGTCACTGGACCGCCCGTAAAAAAAGTGGTCAAGGCAGATCCCTGGCGGTTCATGGTCACCTTGTCACCAAGATACTTTATGGCCATCCCGCTCAAATCTTCGGCAAAGCCCGCGGCCTTCTCTTCAAGTTTATCATAGAAGCCCGGCTCCTGCAGCAGCTTCAGCGTCGCTATCCCTGCTGACATGGCCAAGGGATTGCCGGCCAGAGTGCCAGCCTGATATACCGGCCCTTCAGGGGCGACCTGTTCCATGATCTCCTTCTTGCCACCGTAGGCCCCTACCGGAAGCCCGCCTCCTATAATTTTACCAAGACAGGTGAGATCCGGGTTAACCTGGTATCTTTCCTGGGCTCCGCCATAGCTGAGGCGGAACCCGGTTATGACCTCGTCGAAAATAAGGACAATACCGAGTTCGGTGGTTAACTGCCGCACCTTCTCCAGAAAACCGGGAGCTGGGGGGACAACTCCCATATTGCCTGCCATGGGTTCCAAAATAACACAGGCAATATCCAGGGATTCATCTCTTAAGGTCTTTTCCAGGGTCTCCTCATCGTTGTAGGGAATGGACAAAGTATTTTTCACGATATCTTCAGGCACCCCTGGACTCCCGGGTATTCCCAGGGTAACCACCCCGGAACCGGCCTTGACCAGGAATGAATCGGCATGACCGTGATAGCAGCCGTCAAACTTGACTACTACTTTTCTTCCTGTGTGGGCTCTCGCTAAGCGAGCTGCACTCATGGTGGCTTCGGTGCCCGAATTGACAAACCTGACCATGTCCATGGAGGGTACCGCTTCAGTAACGAGCTCAGCCAGCTCTATTTCCTCCTCACAGGGGGCTCCGAAGCTCGTGCCATTTTCAAGAGATCTTTGAACCGCCTCGACGACAGCAGGATGATTATGCCCCAGAATCATTGGTCCCCAGGAACAAACAAAATCCAGATATTCATTACCATCGACATCATAGACTCTGGAACCGGCCGCTTTTTTTATGAACCTGGGATTACAGCCCACCGACTTGCAGGCCCGGACCGGGCTGTTGACCCCACCGGGAATAAGCTTGCAGGCCTTTCTGTACATCTGCTCGGATCGATCGATTTTCATGAGAAACTCCGTAAAAAAAATTTTAGTTTTCCCGGCCTTTGGCCTCAAAAACACTTCGATAGATTCAGCCGGGAGAATAAACTCCAGAACACCTCAGTCTCTCTTTTCAGAAAAGCGAGAACCGGTCGGAGCGGAAGACAATCTTCAGATTTTTCAGACATCCTGACTGCCCACCGGTTTACAATGCTGAACTCTCCTAATGACAAAGCCGTACCCACAACCACTTGTCATGAGTACGGCCATTCCGTCTTAATTCTATGGTGCCGGAGGTCGGAGTCGAACCGACATGGACCGAGGTCCGCCGGATTTTGAGTCCGGTGCGTCTACCAATTTCACCACTCCGGCCAAGACAACGTGGATAAATGCCCTGCACGCATTCCACGCCAGTCATTTCTTCTCACTTCAGGGGCAGCTCATTCATCCCCGGCGATCGTCTGTCTCCTACATTTCTACTACGAGTTTGTTGGTATCCTCATTCCAGGTGACAATAAGATACCAAAGGACCATGGCTCCGGTAATCAAAGCGAGGGTCCAGCCATACCCCATGACATCGGGCATATACACTTTCTTACCAAACACCCCGTCAGCCTCAAATCCAGCATACTTGAACCAGCCGTCCACGATAGCGACGGTCAGGCCAAAAAAAGGAACAACCAGCCAGAGCTTGAGCTGACCCTCGCCGACCCTCCAGAGGGTTCCGGTACCACATCCACCGGCGAGCATGGCCCCGAAGCCGAAAAGAATACCGCCAACTACTCCTCCCCAGCCAAATGTACCGCGGACATAATAGGCTGGATTGAGATGACCGGTATCAGGGTTAATCCAGGCCTCATTCCAGCTGTCCCAAATCCGGTGAATCGGCACGTCATACTTGAGGAGCGTGCCTCCCACTGCCACAATGAAGATAGCGAGTGCCACGGATTTGGCCATTTTGCAGTCTCCAGTCATATGCGGCTCCCGGAAACCCTGGACCATGCACCAGCGTCCACGCTGCATGGTGTACCCCAGGCCGGCGGCGACCAGCATTAAGCCACCTAAAGAGGCGATATAGTCACTCTCCGTGCTGTTGGCATAGGCGTTGGCTCCCCAGATGAGAGCGCCCAGAAAAACGATGCCGAGAATGATATTGAGAGCACCGGGAAGTTCGATGGTTTTGGCTCCTCCCTGCCCCCAGCTTATATTTTCCATTTCCCAGTAAATGTATTTCAGTCCGAGAATTACACCGATGATGAGGCCTAGCCACATGGCAAAGCCATGGGCGCTGAGGTTGCCGAGGGCATTAAACATGCCGCCTATATTACAACCACCGGCAAGAGCGGCGCCTACCCCCATGAAAATACCGGCAGCCACAGCTTTACACAGTTCCAGAACCGGTGGAATGCGGAAGGCGAATTCATTCCCCAGAAAAGCAGAGACAAATGCGCCGCCGACAAAACCGATACCGATTACCGAGCCAGAGCTTTTCAAAATGTTTGCGGGTGCCTCTGCTTCCCAGAAGCCAAAAGTATCCCAGAGCCCGAGACCGTAGACTATCCACTCCCCCCAGTCTCTGACGGCACCGACAGCCCCCCAGGGCCTCCACCACATCATGATAAAAACGGACAGCATACCAATAATAATACCGCTCATCATGGGATTCCATTCCTGCTGGCACAGGCCTTTATAGAGGTCTTTCACCTTGCTGATAAAAACACTTTCCTCACTCATGTTTCCACCTCTCCCTTTTTTGTCCATCTCATCAGGTTATAAAAAGTTAAAATCTCAGTAGACTTTATTAAATCATGTGGCCATCAGTTGTCAAGCTTCCTTACACCTGTTAAGGCTTTTTCCTCAAATCTTCCCGATATGGGATGTCCTTGAGAGAACTGGGATAGCTCACCGATTCGACCGACTTTTAGCTTGACATCGCAGGCAAAGTTCTATTAAATGAAAAATCATTTTACTGCTCGAGACTACTGGACTTGCCAGTCAGTCTGAGTAAGCTCCAAATTGAAAAACCATCAACTTACAACCAGCTTAGGAGGAACCCCATGAGTGATTATCAGCAGGCACCTGACAATGTTGAAGTAGCCAGGACCCTCGATGCCAAAGGCTTGAGCTGTCCCATGCCTTTGCTCCGAACCAAAAAAGAGATCGACAAGGTGAACTCAGGCGAAGTACTTGAAGTTCTCGGAACGGATCCCGGCTCCAGAAATGACCTCCCTGGCTGGTGCAGCAGAGCCGGCCATGAGTACATCGGCGAAAAAGAAGACAACGGTTTTTTTCATTTCTATATCAAGAAAAAATAACTGCTTTCTGCAGATCGCAACTTACTGACTCTTGAGTCAGGTACTCAAACCAAAAAACGCTTTACATATCTGGGAGGACAGTATGGCTAAAAGCTTAGGGATTTTTGTGACTTCACCGAAGAACATGCGCCACATCATGGGAGTTACAAAAGCGGCTCTCAACAAGGGAGCCAAGGTTAAAGTCTTTTTTACCTGGCAAGGGGTTCATCTGACCCAATGTCCGGCTTTCAAAGAGTTATGTGCGCTGGATCCTGAAAACATCGATGTCTCAATCTGTGCTGACTCATATCAGGCCTGTGGATACGACTCCACTATCCCCCCCGAAGGCATTGATGAAAAGAAGATGGCGACCCAGGCCCAGCACGGTGCGATTATCGAAGATTACGAATCCTATATGACTCTATAAGCAGGAGGGAGCTGATGTCCAAAAAAATATGTTTTCTTTTCCCAAACAGTGAATACTGCCTGGATGGTATACGCTCCGCTCTGGGGCTGGCGGTAGAAAATATGTTCGCCTATGGTGTGGTAATGTACAACGAGTTGAAAGAACTCTACGACTCCCGGCCCAACGAGGAAGACCCGCGCGAGTATCACAAGGAAAATATGGAATGGTTGCGGGAGATGGAAGGTGATATCCTGAGCATTCCTCCGGGCAATGTTGAAAAGCATGGTATGACCAAAACAAGCCTGGAAGAAGTGGGCAAGATGTTAAGGGACATGGATGTTATTATCCCTTACGGGATCATGCGTGCCAAAAAGCAGTAAGCATCTTATTTAACAGGGAGACACAGTATGAAAATTCTGCATGTATATCGAAACGCACCCAACGATGATGTCCAGAAACTGGTGGAGATAGTCTCTGAAGGCAGGGAAAACGAATCCTTTGACCTCAATGTGGACTCACCCGATTATGACAAACTGGTGGATATGGTCTGGAATGCTGATCAGACCATCTGCTGGTGGTAGTTGATCTTGTATTCAAGATAATAAACGGAACCGGAATATTCACCCACCGGTTCAGTCGGAAAACCCTGCCAGTAAAAGGCAGGGTTTTTTTATGCAATTATACCCTGATCTCGGAGCATGCCGTCGAGAAAATCGAGCATAAATTCGCGCTGCTCTCTATCCGCGTAACAAATACAGGTACAGTGCAGATTGGAGCTGCTTCGGACCAGCAGCTCTCCCACCACTTTCTTATCAGCAATCTCAATCGCCATAACAAAAGGACCGCAATCATCGTGCCCCAGCTGAGCTTCCCCCAGGAGATGATCGGGAACGGTCAGCCAGTAAATACCTGCCATTCCTGCCCTCTGTAAATTCCCTTTCAGATACTTTTTGAGGGAATCGATGTCTTTCTGATTTATTTCATCTATTACGATCTGACGCATCGCTTTTTATCCGTCCTGCTGCTCCGGTTTATCTTCTTCCCGCATGAGCTTGCTCCGCAGTTTCTTCATCTTCTTTTCGAATTCTCCAATGTATTGATCGAGGACATCCTCCGACTCAATGACATAGGGGGTTATCATGATCAGAAGTTCAGTCTTTTCCTTCTGATTCCGTTCAAACTTAAACAAAAATCCAAGGCCTGGAATATCCATAAGGAGTGGAATGCCGCTGGCAATTTGCGAATCAGTCTGGTCAATCAACCCCCCCATCAGTATGGACTGGCCGTCTTTGACCGCCAGGATGGTTTTGAGTTCACGCTGAGAAATTACCGGGGAATCAATGCCTGAAGTTCTGTTTTCCAGAGCATCACTGACATTCTGCTTGATATCCAGCAGAATGATGCCGTTGTAATTAATCTGAGGAGTGACTTCCAGAATAACCCCGGTATCTCGGTACTGCACTGTCTTGTCAACCGAACTGATACTGTCAGCCGCTTCATTCTGGGAGACGGTGGTTACAATGGGTACCTGACGGCCAACATTGATGGAAGCGGTCTCATTATTCAGGACCAGGAGCTGGGGAGAGGAGAGAACCCTGACGTCATTCTGACTGGCCAGGGTCTGCAGCAGTCCGTACACATTCTCATCTTTTCTCAAGGCGTAGGTGAAGCCGGGAGCAGCCCCTCCCCCAAAGGCCAAGTCAGTAAAGTTACTTATGAAATCCTGGCGGTAATCCTGCCCGTCTTTACTGATGTTCATATTGTGAAAAGCCCATTCAACACCAAGAGAGAGATCATCATTGAGGGTGAGCTCAGCCAGAACCACCTCGACCAAAACTTGGCGGGGCAAAGTATCAAGCCTTTCGAGGATCTTGACTATTCGCTTGTAATCCGGGGCAAGGCCTCTGATCAAAATGATATTACGATCATCATCTGCAAAAATAACCGGCGCCCCCTTAAATCCCAATGAAGTAAGAGGAGGGCCTCCCTCACCGCCCGTGACCCCTGCCGCTGCGTCTGGCCTATTGCCACCAGGCTGGTTTTTCCCTTGGTCAGCCTGACTGATCTTTTGCACTCGGGGGCTGCCCCCGGTACTTGCAGGTTGTTCCTCGGATATGAGCTGTCTGACCAACTCAGCCAGGCTGGAAGCTACCGAGTTGCGCACGTTATATACGTAGATACTGTCCCGGTCGGAAGTAGGCATGACGTCCAGCTCATCTATCCAGCGCCGGGCCATATTGACCAATTGCCTGCTGTTGCCAACCAGGAGCAGAGAGTTGATTCGCGGCAGGGGGAGGATTTTCACACCTTGAAGCTGCTTATCGTTGACCATCAAGGCGGTAAGGATCTCGTCCATCTCTTCCTGGAGTTTGGAAATAGGGGCATCATCAACTCTGACAAGTTGAATCTCCATGGAGGAAAGAGTGGCTGTATCAAGCCTGGAAAGGATCCTCAGAGCATCAGCAACCTTGCTTTCATAGTCGCTTATAACCAGCAGATTATGGCTGGCGAGACTATAAATCCCTCCCTGATCCGAAAGGTACGGTTCCAGCAGCTTCATGGCTTCCGGAGCCGGAATGTGAGTGAGGGGAAGGACCTGAATGACCTGACTGGAGGAATCTTCCAGTTTATCGGCTTTGCCTGGTCCATAGACTCGATCCGGGCTGGCCTTTTTGGCAGCCTGGATATAATAGTATTCCCTTTCTTTTGTTATATCCAGGCCGTTGATGTGGAGTATTTTCTTGAAAACCGGAAACAGTTTGGAATAAGGAATCTTCTGGCCGGAATGAATATTCACTACCCCCTTGACCCGCGGATCAATAATATAGTTCAGTTCCAGAGCTTCGGCAATTACCTTGATTACCTCATAGATATCGGCATTATTGAAGTTTAAGAGAATACCCCCCTGTTCTCCAGACTTCCCCGGAGGACTCTCCTTCCTGCCCGAGGGGATTGCGCTCAGGGCCTGATTTTTCTCTTCTTCCAGAAAAGAGATCCTCTCCACCTCAGGCCGCTCTATTTTCTTCTCCTGGACAGGCTGTTCAGCCTCCAGCACTCCGGACATACTGCCTTCCCTGACGATCTGGTCATTGATTTCAGAGAGATCCAGAGTCGGCCGGAGATCTTTTTCACCTAGACCTCCGCAGCCGCTTACAAGCAGAAGACAGCAAATAAAAAGCAGAAAGGTTCTTGCTCTCTTTCGGATCGTGGAGTTTCCCGGCCCGGAGCATCCCTTCCCTGGTCTATGTCCGAACCGCTTTTCAATATAGCTGTTCATAACTCCCCTGTTGAAATAAGTTTTTTTATGGTCATCCCTACCCGACAACCGATCCCATTATACCTTTCTCTGCCAAAAGGACAACACAGACTTCTACCGGCGGCCTGGCCCAGTCCTATCTGAAAGGTATTCGTATCTGCCTTTTCTGTTCTTCAGCTTCATTCTTGTCAGTACTGTCTGATTTTTTTTCTCCCGGCCTGGTTGAAAAAATGACCGTTCGCCTCTCATTTCTATCGCGATCATCACCCGGTTCCGATCTACTTTTTGTTTGCCTCTGAGGCTCCGCGCTCCGCCGGGCAGAAGGAAGGATGATCCTGCTGACTTTTTCGTCGTGGAGCATTTTCTCAATGGTCTGACCATTCTTCTGAAAAACAATTTTCTCCGGCTCAACCGAGGCGACTGTATAACTCCCTAAAGTATCATTAACCCCGAGGAGAGCAAACTTACGTTCGCCAGTCTTCTGCCCCGGTTCCCTTCTCCCCGGAAAAGGTCTCCGCCGTCGTTGATTCTCTACCTTTTCCTTATAGGAAACCAGAGCCTTACGGGTTTGCTCCATGATAATGGAGCCGCTGTATATCAGTTCATCCATATCGACTTCTGGTCCCTTGCTTTCTTCC
>JBEPXR010000090.1:0-8914 GCA_041641775.1 Desulfobia sp.
GTTATTGACCACTACTCCGGCCAGGGAGATGATGCCCACCCCAGTCATGATAATTCCGAAGCTCATCTTGAACAGGGCCAGTCCCAGGAAGGAACCCCCCAGTGAGAGGAGGACCGCGGTCAGGATTATCAGGGGCTGACCAATGGAATTGAACTGGGTAACCAGAACCAGGGCTACCAGAAAGACGGCGACGACAAAAGCCCTGGAGAGAAATTCCTCCGATTCCTGCTGCTCCTCCTGTTCCCCGGTGAAGCGGATCTCGTAGCCAGGCGGCCGTTCAAAATCCTGGAGCATCTTCTCGACCCGGGCCCGGGCCACAGGGGCAGGCAGCATATTTTCATTGACACTCGCCTCGACCGTGACGACCCGTTCCCTGTCGATCCGGACGATGTCGCCCAATCCCCCGGCATAGACGATGTCGGCCAGGGTGGTGAGCGGCACCAGCCGGCCGGTCGGGGTGGTGATAAGCAGGGTGCGCAGGCTCTCAATGGACTCCCGGTCCCTCCTGGGCAGCTGCACCGTAATATCGTATTCCTCGTCCTGCTCCCTGAAGGTGGAGACCTCAAGCCCGTTATAGGCGTTTTTCAAAGCAGTCCCCAGGACGGGTCCGCTGATCCCCGCCAAAGAGGCTTTCTGGCGGTCCACCACGAGCCTCAAGGTCGGGGTCCCCTCGACATAATCATCTCTTATGTCTTCAACAAACGGCAGAGTGGAGGCCCGGTCCTTGATCTCCTCGGCAAGACGGCCCAGGACCTCGAAATCGTCCCCGGAAATCTCGACGTTGATGGGGGGGCCGGTGGGAGGTCCGGCCTCCGCCTCCTTGATCAGGATCTCGGCCCCGGCGATATCCGCAGTCCTCTCCCGGATGGCGGCCACAGTCTTCTTGGATGAGCGGGGCCGCTCCTTGAAATCATGAAACTGTACGCCGACATGGTTAGGCATCTTGTCGTTGAACTGGCTGCTGCCGCCCCCCACCGAATCGGCATTGGCGAATATGCTCTTGATGTTTTCCAGATCGCTTACCGACGTGTAGGTCTGGCCGGTGGCCAGGCGATGCTCCTTTTTCGCAAGGGCCTGGTTATAACCGTTTATGTCGATATAGGGACCGTTGGCTACAACGTCCTTATCACAGACCGCCATCTCAACCTGCCTGATAATCCGGTCGCACAAAACGATATCAGCTCCCTCCGGCATATCGATGTTGACGTACATGGAAGGAGGATCGATATCAGGAAAAAATTCCACCGGTTTCTCGATACCGGTCCTGAGCAGCCAGATCTGGACAATCAGGATCAGGACCGCCACCGAAATCAGGAGTACGGCTACCCTGTTTCCCAAAGCCTGCTCCAGAGTTCTGCTGTAAGTCCGCAGCAGGAAGTTATCCGGGGTCACCGGTTTTTCTCCGGCAACTTCCAGCTCCGCGCCGCTCTCACTGCCCGAAGCTGATCTTTTGCTGCCGACTTTTAGAATGAGCGAAGCCAGAGCCGGGTTGATGACCAGGGCGACAAACAAACTCGAGGTAAGTGTAATGATCAGGGTGAGAGGGAGGTAGCTCATGAACTCGCCCATGATCCCCGGCCAGAAGAGCATGGGGAAAAAGGCGGCCAGGGTGGTCAGGGTGGCGCCTATCACCGGATAGGCCACTTCCGAGGTAGCCTTCATGGCTGCCTGCAGGCGGGGTACCCCCTGGGAAGTGAAGCGGAAGATGTTTTCGATAATGACTATGGCATTGTCCACCAGCATGCCCAGGGCCAGGGTCAGGCTGAAGAGAACCACGATATTCAGGGTTATTCCCAGGCTGTAGAGGACAATAAAGCTCAGGAACATGGAAAAGGGGATGGAGAGACTGACCAGAAAGGCGTTACGGAAACCGAGAGCGGCAGGCAGAACCAGAATGACGAGCAGGAGTCCGGAGATGAGGTTGTTCTCCAGGTCCGCCACCATGTTGCGGATATCACTGGCCTGATCCATCAGTTTGGTGACCGCGGTGCCTGCCGGCCACAGCCCGCTCTCCTTTTCGATCAGAGCGTCGATCTGATCGGTGATCCTGATGATGTTTTCACCGGCCCGCTTCTTGACCATGATGTTGACCGCACTGCGCCCGTCAATGCGAGATCGATTGGTCTCCTCTTTCATGCCGTCATAGACCACGGCCACATCGGAGAGGTATATGGGCTGGCCGTCCCGGCGGCCCACCACCAGATGGAGGAAATCCTGGGGCGTCTCCAGCTCCCCGGGGGTCTGAAGGCGGAAACGGCCGTCCCCCATATGGATGACCCCGCCCGAAACATTCCGGTTTTCAAGGCGCAGGGTAGTTTCGATTTCCTCCATGGAGATGTTGAAGTAGGCCAGACGATCCTGCAGGATCTCCACCCGGATCTCCCGCTCCCTGCCCCCGGTAATCTCCGCCTCCAGGACTCCGGGGATCGATTCAATGTTCTCGACAAAGTCGTCGGCAAGCTCCCGGAGCCGGACAGGCTCGATAGAGCCGCTCATGGCCAGGATGACGATGGGCAGTTCCGAGAAATTGACTTCGAAGACCAGGGGATCATCTTCCAGGTCCCGGGGCAGATCGGTCCTGGCCTCATCCACCTTGTCCTTGACTTTCTGGATGACGGTGTCGATGTCCGTGCCGGTGACGAATTCAATGCTGATGGAGCTCAGACCTTCGGAGGAAACCGATTTGATCTTCTCGACATTCTCCAGACCGGTCAGCTTGTTCTCAATGGGGATGGTAATGGAGGTCTCGATGTCCGGCGGCGAAACCCCACGGTAGCTGGTGCTGATAAAGACATAGGGGATGGTTATATCAGGCGAGGATTCCCGGGGCAGCTCCTTGTAACACCAGGCCCCGGCCGCCAGAATAATGAGGGCCAGAACGACGACGCTGATCCTCTTTTGTATGGCGGTGTCACTGACTATCATTGCTTCGCATCGGGCCGGCCGGAACCTTTCCCGGCAATATCGGGGACCTCGCCGATAATGGAGGTGTCCCCGGTGCCGATGATCCGGGAGGGATCGTGGACAGCCTTGACCACCTTGACCTCCTGTCCCTCTTCAATGCCCCGGTGGCCGACAATGACCACCTGGTCCCGGGGGGCAAGGCCGGAGATAATTCGGACCTTCCAGCCTTCAAGGATGCCGGTTCTGACTTCCCTCTTCCGCACGATACCGTCTTCCACCACATAGACGAACTTTTTCTCGTCACTGGTGATCACGGCATAGAGGGGCACACCGAGCGAGTCCGGCAGGGTTTTTTTGACTATCTCCGCCCTGGCAAACATCCCGGGCAGGATCTCCTCTTCCGGATTGTCCAGCCTGAGCCGGAGGATATAGACCATGGCAGGCATCCGCGGCTGCCTGGAAAAAAATATCTTTTCGGCGTAGACCTTTTGGTCCTCCAGGGCGGCAAAGATTATCAAACAGCCTTCTATATCGCGGACTCCCGGGGCGTCAGCTTCGGGGATGGCGACATCGACCTTGAGAGTGTCTATTTTGAGGAGCTGGGCCACCGGATCGCCGAAAGAGAGGATATCGCCTTTGCTGACCGGTACGGCATCGATGATTCCGGACATGGGGGCGGTTACATCGCAGCGTTCGAGGTCGAGCCGGGCCGACTCCAAAGAGGCTTTGAGTTCTTCGGCCTGGTAGCGGGCCTCATCCAGCTGGGCCTGGGGTACTGCCTCCGCACTCCGCAGTTTACGTAAGCGCTTGTAATTGATCTGGGCCAGTTCATACCTGGCCCTGATTGCCTCAAAGGTGTTCCGATATTCACGCTTGTCGATCTCCGCAATCCGCTGGCCCTCGGCCACCCGGTCGCCCTCCTCGACCTCCAGAGTGACGATTTTGCCCTGCACCTCGGTTCTGACCAGCAGATCTTCCCAGGCATGGACGGTAGCCGGAAGACTCAGTCTGTCCTGCATGGTTATCGGTTCGACCATCTGGGTGACGACATTGACCAGGGGCCGCTCCACTTTCTCCTGTCTGCTCAGAGTCTTCACCTTTTCACTCTTGGCAGCTATGGCGACATAAAGATAGCCGATTGCCAGGATCAGAGTGAGCAGGAGAAACCAGGGGAAATATTTCCAGACCTGGCGGGAAAAGGATTGATTACTGTTCTCAGCCATGAATATAAACTTTATCAGCTCCGGCAGACCGGAATCGCCGGCCGCAATCTGTTTTAAAACGCCAAGTTACAGGACTCCTTACTACTGTAGCATAACTGCAGCACCAAGGGCCATGAATATGTCGATACGGTTTTCTTGGGAGGGCGAAGAAAGAAGAGAGAGTTCCAGGCATGAAAACAGGACCGGCAGTTATTTTTCCTCAGCCTGCTGAGCACAGATTATACAGGTCGGAACACTGGGGTCGAATTTCAGCCGCCCGACTGCGATCTCATCACCACAAATAGTGCAGTAACCATAGTCCCCGGACTCGATACGCCGGAGAGCAGCCTGGATACGCTGCAGCTCGAGTTCCTCCAGCCGGGCGGCGGCCCGGGACATAGCCTGCTGCTGCATGGCATCCATCCGGGATAAGCGGCCTACTCGGGACTGATCCAGCTCAACCGGACTGCCCTCTTCTCCGCGGCTTCCCTGGTTCGATCCTATGGCCTCGAGGCGATCCCCAAGGGCTTTCTTGAACTGTTCCAGATCTATATCATCACGCATGAACTGTAATCTCCTCTCACGGTTGCCGTTGAACACTTCACTCCGACCCAAGACAGAGTGTTTTAATTATAACACGGACAGTTACGCTTTTTTAGGGGCTCTGCAAGATCAGGCATCTGGAAGCAATTTTTCATGGTTCCCCCAAGCTCATCTGGATGATACATGGTCAAGTGGCAACCGATCAGAGGAAATCGGGGTGGAGATCCACGTCAGGGAAACGAACAAGGACGAGATCGTTGTTTGCTTTGATTGTTAATCCTGGGAGGAAAGGAGAAGGGTTCCTGAACAGTCCAGCAAAGCTTCCCTCCTGTAAGAAGCCGAGTAGCGCTGATTTCCCGTTTCCTTCACTGACTCCACAAACTGCAGCCTCATCTCTTTTTCCTGCCGGGTCACTACCGGCAGATTGAACCATTGATTAAAATACTTTATGCTCCCCCTTCCCTTTTCTTTGATCCTCCGGTCAACGAAATTTTTATGGTTTGAAATACGCTTCCAAATAGTTTTATTGGCCAGTTCCAGGTTGAGTTCGGAAAGCAATGTGCTTCTTATAATGCGGGCAAATGCCGACTCGAGTTCATAACCGGCACTGTTTCTGCCCGAGGCAACCGCCGCAAGAGTTGATGTGCCGGTGCCCAGGAAAGGGTCCAATATCGTATCCCCCCTTATAGAAAACATGTTAATGAGGCGATAGGGAACGTCAAAGGGGAATGCCGCACTCCGGTTTCTCACGCCATTTTCGGCGATCATCTGTGCTGTTCCCTTAGAATCCCATAAATCGGAGAACCACTGGTTCCGCTCCTCCCAGAAATAGGCGCTTTCCCGTCTCTGCTGTTTTTCCCTGGAAAAAAACTCTCTTTTATTGCCCTTACGGAAGACAAGGATAAATTCATGTTCCAGGGTGACATAGGCTCCCGGCGGCAACATACCTGATCCCATGAACTTATTGGGGGCATTGGTCTGTTTCCGCCAGATTATATTGGGAAGATTGGAAAAACCGAGTTCCAAAAAAGCTGAAAGGATCCGGGCGTGGTTTGCAAAGAGTTGGAATTTTTTATTGGTTGTACGAGTGGCATCTCCGATGTTGATACAGGCAATTCCTCCGTCGCATAACACCCGATAGCATTCCTGCCACACCTTGTCCAGAATCTGATGCATCAGTTCGAAGGCCTGCTCCGGTTCATTGTCTTTGAGAGCTCTTGAGACCCCGGGATTTTGTACCGCGAAGCTCTTATCCCACATTTCAATCATCGGATAGGGAGGAGAGGTGACCACAAGCGAAACAGAGCTGTCATCCAATTCCGATAAGGCATCCCCATTACGAAGATAGATGCGGTGGTGTGTTTCGGTTATCATACCTATGGACTTTTCCGGACGGGATTGATCTAGTTTAAGGTGCCTTAAAAAATTGGACATCTAGTTCGAGGACAAAGAGCGAGACTCTCAGAAAATATCCTCCAGATATTCCTCCATCTCTCCGGCTTGAATCTTTTCTCGGGATAAGCGGCTGAGAAAGCAGCCGTCTTTGAAAATGAAAAGCTCTTCGGCCAGACGGACCGCCTGGGTGGGGCTGTGGGAGACCACCACCATACTGCAGGTATCTTCCAGCTTATGAAGGAGTTCCTCGATGCTGCGGGTTGATTTGTAATCCAGGGAGCCTGTGGGTTCATCCAGCAGGAGAATCTCCGGGTCCATGGCCAGAGCGCGGGCCAGGCACAGACGCTGTTGCTGACCGCCTGAAAGGGAATGGGCCGGATCGGCGAGCCTGTTTTTGACTCCGTCCCACAGGTTGACCAGACGCAGTCTTTCTTCCATCCGGTTTTCCCGCTCGCCGGCTGTTTTTGTGCCGTTCAGTTTCAGAGGCAGGAGGATGTTTCTGGAAATACTCGATGGCAGGAGGTTGGGGGTCTGGAAGACCATACCAACCTCTTGCCTGAGGTCGTTGAGGTCGATGGTTCTGTCGTAGATCTCCCGGCAGCCGCTTTGCAGCCTGACCTTCATGGAGCCTGTCGTCTTTCCCCCGATTTCCTCGTTGAGCCGGTTTATACTGCGCAGGAAAGTGGATTTGCCGCAACCCGACCTGCCGATGATGACACTGATACCAGTTCTTTTGATAGTCAGTGAGACCCTGTCCAGAACCGGATGATCGTTGAACGAGACGGTAAGATCGTCCGCCTGCAGACTGTCATCGAAATTCATGCGACGCTGCCGTCCCTCCAAATCGGTTGCATAACGATTTCCCTCCATTTCATCGTATTTCAGTTAGTTAGACCGGCCCGTTCAGGCCGGTCAGTTGCCATTATAGCATAAATGATCGAGACGCCGCTGTATCAAATGGGCGAAGATAAATAAGCCGGTGGTCAGGGTGAGCAGAACTATACAGGTGCCGAAACCGGTCTGCAGATCTTCCGGGGAGCGATACTCCGAGGCCAGATAATAGATGTTGAAGGGCAGGGCCTCGAATTTGTCGGTCAGTCCCCGGGGCAGGCCGGAGTTGGCTGCTACGCCGGTGAGCAGAATGACCGCCGTGTCTTCAGCCGCCCTGCCAACCGCCAGAATGACGCCGCTGAGGATGGATTTGCTGGTCTGGGGAAGGAGGACGTAGACGAGGTTCTGAAAATGGCTGAGTCCCAAACTTGGTCCGATGAGCCGCTGCTCCGGTGATAGCGAGTTGAGGCCGTTCTGGGTGGCTTTGATGATGTAGGGCAAGATCAGGCACCCGAGGCAGCCGGCGGCCAGCTCCTCCTGGGTCAGTCCCGCATCCTTCCTGATCTTGATCAACTGTTTTCTCAGCCTGTAAGCCGGGGGCAGCTCATGGTATTCTCTGCTGACTTCCGGGTCGGCAAGAGCTTCTTTCTTGAACTCCTGTAATGTCGGTCTCATGATTTCACCTCTTTTAACCTTCTCCGGGCAATGTCGAGTTCCTTCTTTGGTGTCTTCCGGGATTTCTTGATGAAGGAATGCAGCACTATGACTTCCTTGCCCTTGACCATAGAAAAAAATGATCGGCCAATTCATGGCAATGAGGTTATCATCTATGATAACTCTGTAAGGTACTACCATTACATTGCCACCCGTACCCGTTTCACCTTCCGGCGTACAGCAAGGGACTGGAAGCAAATGCTGGCAGAGTCACCTCTGATTCTTCCGACAATGGCGGGATATCTTATCAGCGACAATTATTTTTCCTCGACTATCCTGGAAACAAAAAATCCCGCAACCTTTATCTGGCGCTGGATTTGAGACTTTCTTGGATTTTATTGGAAGGCAGATTACCGTACCTGAAGGTACCGTTATGGCAAGGAAGTTAACGAATAATCCATTGGTGGAGGCGGCGGCCAGGTCACCTAATTGCTGGCTGGGTTGCGGGATGGCTATGGGCGGAAACCGGCAAATCATTATAGGGCTGGCCCCTGAATATTCTTCCTTTAATATGATTATTAAAAAAGTTCTGATCCAGGTGGCGCCCGGCAAGCAAATCATATTCCTCATCCAGCACCTGGTATAAGGCCACCTGCATGGCATTCAAGGTGGCCCGGTCCCGGGCAACATCAAGTCCAAGCCCGCCCTTAGTGGATACAAAAAAGGCGAGTACAGTCCAGTCCTTGGTATTATGCTGGATCCAGACAGCCCTCCTGTACTGCAGCTCCACCACCGGCTTAAATAATCAGGGCAGGATTCCACAGCGCGAAGATCCTGGCGGCCCACCCCGGGCAGATAGATAACCGGGGTCCGGTGGATCGTTCCGGGTCATATTCCCCCAGGATGAAGAGCTCCGTCATCTCCGTATGAATGCGGGGAATGACTGACTCCCACTGACTTTCCTTATCAGGCCAGAGGATGCAGGCAGGTGCCACCTGTACTTCGGGATTATAGTCTGCCGCATCCCGGAGATGCTGTTTCAATTTATCAATAATGCGCATATTCCACTTCTGTGATCCCTTTAAGTTCCTGTCTTACAGTTGATAAATCATTTTAAGATTTTCCAGGATCTCCCCAATGGTAGTATTTTTCAGGCCCAGGTTTTTCAGGTCGGGCGGATCTGCGGCCACAGCATCGAAGAATTGGGTGAGATCTCCGGCGACCGATCCTGGCAGGGCAACTCTGGTCTCTGGTGACAAGATACGGTAGAGCCGGAAGACATCATTTTTATGCTTTTTCAAATCCTTACTGTCAACTTTGCCACCGGCATTCCTTCTTTGTACGAAATCAAGATAAGCCCTGACCTTCAGGGGAATCAGATACTC